>CALCBR010000031.1:0-33411 GCA_937897105.1 uncultured Acidimicrobiaceae bacterium
AGAAGGTCGTGTATGGGGGCAAGAGAACGGGTAGGCCCCAAGGTGCGCGCAGTTAGACACGCCGAGAGTGACCGCAGCGTCGGTCAATTCCTTCACGAAGCGGTGCCAGGCCAGATCAGGTTCAGGCCCGTGGGCAATGATGATGTCTCTGCCGATTCGGTCTCGACCGTGTGAGAGTGTGATGTGTTGCCAGTCGAGCACGGTGTTGCGTCCTTCGACGAGCTTCATCGTCGGGCGACGAGCTCTGAAATCGAGGTATGTGTCGTCGTCGAAGACCGCAAGGGGCTCAGCTTGACACTCTTCAAGCAGGGCATCGGTTGCGAGTTGGGCCGCTCCACCTGAATCGATCCATCCGCTGAGGTATACGACGAGTACCGGCTTGTCGAGCGAGACAGGGTGTTCGTTCCAGGTGATCGACATGGCTCAGTTCACATTAAGGAGATCGGCAGCGGCTCGTGCTGCAGAGTCGACCTGTCGCTTGAATGGCTCAAGTTCCGAGGCATGGCGTTGGCCGAGTGCACCACCGAGGTACCGCGCGTAGACACCCTCGAGAATGCAGGCGAGCTTCCAGTTCGCAAATGCCATGTAGAGATCGAAATTGCCGAGGTCTCTTCCAGATGATTGTGCATAGCGCTCAATGAGTTGGTTTCGATCCCAGAACCCTGGTGCCGTCGTTGCCCCCGATTCCCATGCACTTTGTGTATCGGTAGGGCCGGTCCAATAGACGGCGAGCATGGCAATGTCCGCGAGTGGGTCACCGAGGGTGCAAATTTCCCAGTCGAGAACTGCACACACATTGCCCTCATCATTGACCATGGTGTTATCGAGTCGGTAGTCGCCGTGAACGATGGTGGCGCCCTGCTGGGCTGGAAGGTTGGCGACGAGCACAGCATGAACGTCATCGACGAGGCTGAGATCACGAGTTCGCTGCTGCTCCCATTGCCCGTACCAGCGACGGAGTTGGCGCGCGAGGTAATCCTCATGCCGGCCAAGGTCGTTAAGGCCAACAGCGACAAGGTCAACCTCGTGTATTGCGGCGAGCGTGTCGGCCAACGACTCGCTTGCTCGAGCACGAGCCGATTCGCTGAGGAGCCTCTCGGCGGACTCAACATCACGCACGACATGACCTTCGACGTACTCCATGACATAAAACGGCGCACCGTTGATGCTGTCGTCCTCGCAGAGCCCAACGGTCGTCGGCACCGGTACCGATGAGCGGTTCAATGCGGAGATGATTCGGTGTTCTCTAGCCATGTCATGAGCGCTTGCAAGCCCGTGGGCAAGTGGGGGCCGGCGGAGCACAAGTCGGCGGCCGTTCGCATCGGTAACGAGAAACGTGAGGTTCGAGTGGCCTCCGGCGATGATCTCCCAGCTGTAAGGGCCGACTGCACCGTCAACTGATGTGTTCAGCCAGTTCGTCACTGACGACTCGAAGATGCCCTCGGGTGCACTCATAATCACGATGGTAGTGACAGCGGGGTTCAGCCATGCTCTCGGTGCGTCGGTAGGGTGAAGATCGTGAGTGAAATTCCGGGTTTTCAAGGTGCAGTGTTCGACGTCGGCGACGCGGACTTCGAGTTGCAGGTACTCGAACGTTCCCGACGCCAGGCGGTAGTTGTCGACCTGTGGGCGCCATGGTGTGGTCCATGCAAGACGCTTGGCCCAATGCTCGAAGAAGCAGTGGCGGCGACTGGGGGCGAACTAGTTCTTGCCAAAGTCAACGTTGATGAAAATCCAGCCATTTCACAGATGTTTCAGGTGCAGTCAATTCCTGCGGTGTACGCCATCCGAGATGGACAGGTAGTTGACGGATTCGTTGGAGCCCAAGGCCGTCCTGAGATCGATGCATTCATCGGGCGATTGGGCGCAGACCCGATGGCAGAAATGATCCAAGGTCTCGTTGAGCGGCGTGACGAGTTGGGTTTGCGAGCAGTCCTTGAGAGCGACCCGTCCAACGAGGCCGTCATCATTGCTCTTGCTGACATCCTTGTGCAGCGTGACGCAACTGAAGAAGCTCTTGCATTGCTCGAGCGAATCCCTGAAACCGATGATGCTCGACGCATCAAAGCTGCAGCGCGGGTTGGGTCGGTTGCACCGGATGATGATTTCGATCAAGAGTTGACCTCGCTACTCGACCAGGTCAAAGTCGATGATGAAGCCCGTCAGCGGTTCGTTGACATTCTCGAATTGATGGGCCCCGATGACCCTCGAACCGCGGCGTATCGCAAACAGTTGACCGCACGCCTGTTTTAACGGGCCGTCCGGCGCCTCAACCCGGCGGGTTGAGATAGCGTCCGTGCTCCGATCTTCCCGGTACGCCCCGAGAGAAAGAGGCTGACCGATGGAACCTGCACCAAGGTGGGTGAGTATCTCCACCGCGTTGCGTAAACGAATATGCACCCGGCGTACGGTTCAACTCGCTGGGACGGCTGTGCTTGCGTCACTGGTCATCGTTGCCGAAGTGTGGCTGTTCTCTCCTCCGGAGTCGTCAGTTGATGATGGCCTTACCTTTGCTGCAGCCGAGACAGACCTATCTGCTGGGGAGCCCCCCGGGGAAGATGACGTGGCCGGGTTCGCGCAGCACGTCTCGGTGTCGATTCACGTGGCCGGTGAAGTACATCGTCCTGGAGTACACGAGTTGCAGGCGGGTAGCCGTGTCATCGATGCGATCTCTGCAGCAGAAGGCCCCACCGAACGAGCCGAACTCGACGCGCTCAACCTCGCAGCATTCGTCGCTGGCGGCGAGCGCATTTACGTACCAGCAGAAGATGAAATTGTCGCGGGGTCAATGATCGACATTGCTCAGGGCGTCGGCACGCTGGTCAACCTCAACCGGGCTTCCGCTATCGAACTCGAGACATTGCCGGGTATCGGGCCGGCAACAGCTGCTGAAATTGTGAACGATCGATCAGTGAACGGACCCTTCTCATCGGTTGACGACTTAGTGCGAGTCTCGGGGGTGGGTCCGGCGACCGTAGAAAAACTTCGTGATGTGGTGTCGGCGTAGGTGGTTCGGCCCGAGACGCAACGGTTTACAGCAAGGCGTCGCCAATACGAGCAGCCGCAATCACAATGCCGATGCCGGCCCCAATTGCGGCGGCAAGCCACAGGAAGACATATTCACGCCAAAAATCGGGCCACCCCGCGATGGGTCGCCGAGTTGCGCGCCACGCAGCGATAAACCCCATGACTACCCAAAACACTGCGCTCAACAGTATGGCCATGGGGTAGGCGCTCGAATCAGCGATCGGGGCCCCAACGAGCAACAACCCTGGAGCCGAGATCACCGTTCCAATGAGGCCCGCTACGGCACTTTGTCGACCTCCGCCGAGCAGCAAGACAAAAAGGGAGAGAACACCGATAACCGAAGGCGGTGCCAGCGCAGCAAACGGCCCGGCAACAAGAATGCGTCCCCGGTACCAGCGGGGCCCACCCGCCACCGGTGCTGCTGTCGAAACGGGTTCGCTCTCTGAGCGTGTCGTCATGACCGAATCCTATGGTGAGCCAGGCGCTGAGACGGTGCACCCCGACGCCACCTCCACGAGCGATGAGCGCAACGAGTTGATGTTGCCCACACGTTGGCTGGTTGCCGCCGCCGCAGGGCTGTGGTGGTGTGCGCTTCACCCAAAGGTCATTCATCTCGTCGCCACGATCGTGGTGGTGACGATCGCAACTTCACTCGGCGGTGCATTCACCCGCCGAGAGGTCATGCTGATGACGGGCTTTGCATGCCTTGTCGTCTTCACCAGTGTTCGGAGCGAACATGCTGATTCGGCAGCGCTCGCCATCTCAACAACCATCTTCACTGAACACGCCCGGGTCGTTGATGATCCGCAACCCTTTGACCGATCGACGTGTGTCATTGTCGAAGTCGACGGGCGGCGCTGTGAACTATGGGCGCGCCGTCATTCGATGCGCTCCCGGTTATCGGTCGTCAATGGTGGTGATTACCTTGCCCTCGGTGGCGAGATCGTTCCGCTCTTACCCGACCGTTACCAACGGGTTCGATGGCAACACGTGGTCTGTGAAATTCAACCCGAATGGTTAGGTGACATATCGGTTGGCTCACCACTCGCTCAGGCATCAAACCGGGTACGGGCGCTTGTCACCCGAACAGGTGACGCAATTGGAGGGGTACACGGAGCACTATTCCGGGGCTTGGTGATCGGCGATGATCGCGATCAGCCGTCTGACATGTTGCAACGGTTTCGTTCAGGGGGCCTCAGTCACCTCACTGCAGTATCCGGACAAAATGTGGCCTTGATCTTGACGGTCGCCACACCGTTGATTCGAAAGATGGCGCCCCGACTGCAACTCGTCACGACGTTGGCTCTCATCGGCTGGTTCGTGCTCATTACGCGATCTGAACCTTCCATTTTGCGGGCTGGCGTGATGGCCTCAATAGCGGTGTTTGCGGCATCGCGCGGGCGACGACTTGCACCACTGCGGTCGCTTGCCCTCGCAGTGATGGTGCTGATTGTTGTTGACCCGTTGCTCGCATCATCGGTGGGATTCCATCTCTCGGTCGGAGCAACGTTCGGTGTGATTGTGATTGGTCCGATGTTGGCATCGATCATGCCGCTCCCGGCGCGGCTCATGCTGCCGGTGAGCATCACCCTTGGGGCACAGTTAGGTGTGCTGGTGCCAGCATTACTCGTGTTCGGGCGAGCACCCCTCGTCGCACTTCCCGCAAACCTCTTGGCCGTGCCCGTAGCGGGGGTCGTCATGATGGTCGGCATGCCGGTGGCGATCGGTGTTGCGTTACTTCCTGCGCTCTCCCATGTCGTGTTGCCACCGATTCATCTTGCGGTGTGGTGGGTCGACGGTGTCGCCCGGGTCGCAACCCACCTGGAGCCAGAATCACCCCGGCCGGGAATGATCGCCTCGCTTTGTCTTGCCGGTGTTGTTGCGATCACCTGGGGCTATCGGCATCACGCTCATGTTCGTGCTAAACACGAGGGCTGACATGACGACGTATGTATTGAGCGGTGACGATGAATCGGTACTTCGCACTGCGGTGCGCGAACTGCTGAACGAACTTGTCGGTGATAACGACTCATCGATGATGGTTGACGAGTTTGACGACGCCGAGTACTCAATGCAATCGGTCGCCGACGCTGCCCATACACCGCCATTCCTCACCGATCGCAGGGTCGTGGTTGCCCGGAATGTGGGCCGGTTCAATCTCGCTGACCTTTCGCCACTGCTCTCATTTCTCGAAAACCCTCTTGACTCAACCGATGTCGTGTTGGTCGGTGGAGGCGGGGCGATCCCGAAGAAACTTCTCGACGCGGTCAAGGCCGCAGGGGGAGAGGTGCGAAGCACCTCGGTTGCCCCGAGAGGGAAGGATCGGGCGTTGTGGGTTCGATCGAGAGCGGCGGCGAAAGGCGTTGATCTCGACGATCGAGTAGTTGCCCGGCTCGTAGATTGGCTCGGCGAAAATAGCGGTGCCCTCGATGGCATTCTCGACACGATTGCGAGCTCGCACACTGCCAAGACACGAGTCCGAGTTGAAGAAGTTGAGCCACTGCTCGGAGAGGCAGGAGGAGTCCCTCCTTGGGATCTCACCGATGCGATCGACCGAGGCGACGCGGCCAAGGCAATCAGTCTCCTTCACCGAATGGTTCACGGCGGAGGACGGCATCCGTTGCAGGTCATGGCGATCTTGCATGGGCACTACGCGAAAATGTCGATGCTCGATGGGAGCGGAGCGAACTCGCAAGATTCCGCTGCTGAGGTACTGGGAATGAAAAGCGGGTTTCCAGCAAAAAAGGCTCTCGAGGGTTCGCAACGCCTGGGAACTGATGGTCTGCGCCGAGCAATGGGTTTGCTTGCCGATGCCGATCTTGATGTGCGCGGCCGGACGGGTCTCGATGATGTCGCAGTGACCGAGGTCTTGGTCGCCCGCCTCGCCCGCCTTTCCCCAAGCCGCCGACGCTGATGATGCATTGCGTGAGATCGACCAAAATGGGCCCAGACGCGAATCAACCCGAGCACTGAGGCTCGGGTCGAAAGTTAGATAACGACGGCTTACGAGCCGGCGTTTATCTTTTGCATCAAGCGGCTCTTCTTGCGGGCCGCGGTGTTCTTGTGCAACACGCCCTTTGCAACGGCCCGGTCAATCTTGCTCATTGCGAGACGCACGGATGAGTCATCATCTGACCCGGCGCTGGCGGTCGCGGTCTTCACTCGAGTCTTCAACTCGCTGCGGACTGCGCGATTGCGTTCTGCCGCTTTTGCGTTGGTGAGAATTCGCTTTTTCTGGCTCTTAATATTCGCCACGGTTACCTCAAGGTGTATGTGTGTGGTGCGGGCACCAATCGTGTCTCAAGATGATCTAGTGTGCGCAACGCAAACTGTTTTCATCAGCGAAGTGAGACTATCGGTGCAAGAGGAACACTCCCAACGCCGGGCGGTAGCGTAGGGGACAGCCATGGACTCCGCATCTGGTCTTTCCCGCATCCGAAATTTCTCGATTATCGCCCACATTGATCATGGGAAATCGACGCTGTCCGATCGAATTCTTGAGATCACGGGTGCGGTGCAAACACGAGATATGAAAGCTCAGTATCTCGATTCGATGGATCTTGAGCGTGAGCGGGGCATCACCATCAAGGCCCAAAATGTTCGTGTCGAGTGGGATGGTCACGTCTTCCATCTCATCGACACCCCTGGCCATGTTGACTTTGGCTATGAGGTTTCACGTTCGCTGGCCGCATGCGAAGGTGTGGTCCTCGTGGTTGATGCTGCACAGGGAATCGAGGCCCAAACTCTTGCGAACTGCTACTTGGCGCTGGAGAACGACCTTGAAATTGTGGCGTGCTTAAACAAAATTGATCTTCCCGCCGCAGACCCTGATCGATACGCAATGGAAATCGAGACGGTGCTCGGCATTCCTGCTGAGGAAATTCTGCGGATTTCCGCAAAATCGGGCGAGGGAGTACCTGAACTTCTCGACGCAATCGCTGAGCGAATTCCCGCTCCGAAGGGCTCAGCCGACGAGCCGCTTCAGGCCCTTATTTTTGATTCGCAGTTCGACCAATATCGCGGTGTGGTGTCGTCGGTGCGCGTGATGAACGGGCATCTGCAAAGTGGAGCGAAGCTGTCGTTTATGCAGGCAGGTGCTCAACACGAGGCGCTTGAGATTGGGGTGCGTCAGCCGGCAACGGTACCGGTGAAAGAACTTGGTCCGGGAGAGGTCGGCTACCTCATTGCGGGCATCAAAGATGTTGGTGACGCTCGTTCAGGAGAGACGGTGACGACCGCGTCAAAGGGTGCCGAAACACCTCTTGCCGGATACCGAGACCCCAAGCCGATGGTGTTTTCTGGATTGTTCCCGATCGATGGTGACGACTTTGAAGACCTTCGAGACGCGCTCGGCAAACTGAAGCTCAACGATGCATCAATCACGTACACCCCTGAATCGTCAGGAGCGCTCGGTTTCGGGTTCCGGTGCGGGTTTCTTGGGTTGTTGCACATGGAAATCGTCAAAGAGCGGCTTGAGCGCGAGTTTGGTCTTGCGCTCATCGCAACGGCGCCATCGGTCGAATACCGGGTGACTCGGACCGATGGCGACATCGCCATCGTCGATAACCCCGCTGAACTTCCTCCTCCGCAACAGGTCGAGTCGATTGAAGAACCGATTTTCAAAGTGTCGATCATCACTCCCACCGAATACACCGGAGCATTAATGGAGCTTTGCCAATCGCGTCGGGGTGAAATGAAGCGAATGGAGTACCTCTCACCTGAGCGAGTTGAGTTGGTGTACGACATTCCTCTCGCTGAAGTTGTTGTCGACTTCTTCGATCAGTTGAAGAGCCGGAGCCAGGGCTACGCGAGCCTCGATTATGAGTTGGCGGGATACCACCCATCGAATCTTGTACGAGTCGATTTGTTGCTGAATGGCATGCCCGCCGACGCGTTCTCGACGATCGTGCACAGAGAAAGCGCCGATCAGTACGGCCGCCGGATGTGCGAGAAGCTGAAAGAGCTGATTCCAAGGCAAATGTTTGATGTCCCGATCCAGGCAGCAATTGGGGGCAAGGTCATTGCGCGCGAGACCGTGAAGGCAAAGCGCAAAGACGTCCTTGCGAAGTGCTACGGCGGTGACATCACCCGTAAGCGCAAACTTCTTGAACGGCAAAAAGAGGGCAAGAAGAAAATGAAGGCCATCGGTCGGGTCGAAGTTCCTGGCGATGTATTCATCTCTGCGTTGAAATTGGACGACTGAGTAGATGTCCCCTGCTGAGTCAACGACCTTTAGGTCGCTCCGTCACAGAAATGTGCGGAGGTACCTCGGCGGAATGGCGATATCGCAGATTGGGGCGTGGGTTCAGTTCACGACTGTTGCCGTTGTCGTCGATCGGTTGACCGAATCGACAACCGCCATCGGAATCCTCACTGCATTGCAGTTTGGACCTCTGCTCATCATCGGGGCGTGGGCAGGGTCATTGTCAGACCGAGTGGATCGTCACCGAGTGGTACTCATCACGCAGTCGCTGATGGCTGTTCAGGCAGTGCTGCTCGCACTAGCTCATGTGACCGGCACGTTGACGCTCGGGTTCGTGTATGCCGCAACGCTCATGTTGGGCATTGTGTCAGCTCTCGATAACCCCTCCCGCCGAGGGTTCCTCACCGAGCTCGTTTCGCCGGAAGAAATTTCAAATGCGATGTCGCTCAACACCGCAACGATGACCGGTTCACGAATTTTTGGGCCGGCAATCGCAGCGTTGCTGATCGGCCCGTTCGGCGTCGGCTGGATGTTCGTCATCAATGCGGTCACGTCGGCAGCAATTATCTTCTCGATCGTCACGATCGATCGCTCGCTGGTGACCGAACCACCTCGTGTTGCGAAGGGTGGCCAGCCGATTCGAGAGGCGGTTCGCTTCATTGCGCGAACACCGTTGTTTGGGTCGGTGTTCATCATTTACACGGTGGTCTCAACATTTGGCTATAACCACAACGTGGCGTTGCCCCGCATCGCTGACGCAGCCTGGGGAAATCGGATGTGGTTCGGTTGGGTCATGACGGCAACAAGCCTCGGCAGTCTCATCGGTTCGCTCCTCACGGCAGGTCGGCCGACGGTGACATTGCGTTGGATGACGGCAAACGCCTTCGTGCTCGGAGTTGCAGGAGTCGCTCTGGCATTTTCGTCGTCGGGGCCAGTTGCTCTCATTGTCGCCATCCCACTTGGGCTTGGAGGAGCGGGCTTCATCGCCTCGATGAATTCGTGGAGTCAAGATATGTGTCCTCCCGAAATGCGTGGGCGCGTTCTGGCGTTCAGCGCAGTTGCCTTTCTCGGGTCGTATCCAATCGGTGGCCCGATCACCGGTGTCATCGGCGACTCAATCGGTCTGACGTGGTCGTTGCTCTACGGAGCGGTGATTGTCCTTGGCTGCGTGCTGTGGCTGAGATTTGGTTTGATTTCTCGCTCGACCATGCGGGAACCCGCCGAGACGTCAACACTGTCAGTGTGACCGCTTCCCCTGTCATCTTGTGGTTCCGGCGAGACTTGCGCGTTCGCGACCATCAGGCCCTTGAGCGGGCGCTGTCGGCTGGTCCGGTAGTGCCCCTCTTTATTGTCGATCCGGCATTTGATCGGGCGGGTGGTCCTCGTCGAGCTGCATTGGCGTCTGCTCTTCACGACCTCAGGCAGGCCACTGAGGGCGCGCTTGTCATTCGCCGCGGTCGTCCGGATGAGGTGCTTACAGACATGGTGAAGACTCTTGGGGTCACCGAAGTGCACGTGTCTCGCGATTACGGCCCTTACGGACACAGCCGCGATGCCAAGGTTGCAGCTGCCTTGCGTGAGGTTGGCTGTCGTTTCATCGGAACAGGCTCGCCATATCTCGTTGCGCCGGGAGGGGTGTTGAAAGATGACGGTTCGCCATATTCGGTCTTCACTCCGTTCCGGAAGAGATGGCGACTCACTCTCGATGCTTCTGAGTCGGTGCTCAGTGATGCACCCTCTAACCCTGACTGGGTTTCGATCGACGACACCGGAGATCTGCTCGATCAGCATGTTGACGATCTCGTCGACGACGAATTGACGGATCTTTCTTCTGAGCGAGTGACCCGTCGATGGGAGACATTCGCTCGCGATGGTTTGCATCACTACGGCAATGTCCGAGATTTGCCGGCCGTCGAAGGGACGAGCCGTATGTCGACCGCACTTCGATTTGGGGTGGTTCACCCAGCTCGACTGCTGCAAGAGCTCGACCCAACCTGCGAACATCACTCGACATTTGAAAGCGAACTCGCGTGGCGCGATTTCTACGCCGATGTTCTTTTCCGTCGCCCAGACTCCGCGTGGGCAAACCTCGACGCGAAACTCAGTAGCATTGCAATCGATACCGACACCGCCGCAAGAACTCGTTTCGAATTGTGGGCACAGGGGATGACAGGGTTTCCCATCGTCGACGCAGGAATGCGCCAACTCGCTGCGACCGGGTGGATGCACAACCGGGTTCGGATGATCGTTGCGAGCTTCTTGGTGAAAGATCTTCATCTGCCGTGGCAGTGGGGTGCAAAGTGGTTTATGCAACATCTGGTTGACGGTGACCTTGCATCAAATAATCATGGTTGGCAGTGGGCGGCAGGCACAGGTACTGATGCAGCGCCGTACTTCCGGGTGTTCAACCCGACGGCTCAAGCTGAGCGCTGGGATCCTTCGGGTGAGTATCAGCGCAGGTGGATTCCCGAACTCAATTCCGATCGCTACCCGGCGCCAATGGTTGACCATGGCGAGGAACGAAAAGAGGCATTACGGCGTTATGAAGCCGCCCGTGCTCGCTAGCAGTCGATATCGTTGAGTGCCAGATGCTCGACGACCGTAAGACTGCGATTCTCAGCGCTGTCGTACATGAGT
The DNA here is from genome assembly GCA_937897105.1 of uncultured Acidimicrobiaceae bacterium. Taxonomy (GTDB): domain Bacteria; phylum Actinomycetota; class Acidimicrobiia; order Acidimicrobiales; family Ilumatobacteraceae; genus Casp-actino5. The sequence continues at coordinate 10,868 of CALCBR010000031.1, forward strand.
ACATATCGACAGCGCAGCCAGTGGGTTCTTCCCACCTCGTTGACGCGCCTGGCGTGGGTGTCTCTTCCGCAACCGTTCGAAATGAGCTTGCCCAACTAGAGCAAGAGGGATTTCTCGTACAGCCGCACACGTCGGCCGGGCGAATCCCAACCGATAAGGGCTACCGATACTTCGTCGACAACCTCACAACGCCCGGGCCACTTGACTCGGCTCAGACGGCTCAGATCGGTGACTTTTTCACTGCTGCACACGGCCGCCTAGAAGAGATGTTGCACCAAACGTCTGACTTGCTCGCGAACCTCACCAATTCCACGTCATTGGTGGTGGGTCCGACGCCGGCCGAGGTTGAGGTGCGAAGCGTTCAACTCGTCCCGCTAAGTTCCACCCACGCAACAGTGGTGGTGGTGTTTTCAAATGGGGCGGTGGAGAGTTCGACGATTGAACTTTCTGATGGCTGCGATGATGAACGGCTCGCTGATGCAGCAGCAGTTCTTGCCCACAATTTGGTAGGGAAGAAACTCTCAGAGGTGACGACGATCGACGGCGTCGAGAACGATTCGGTTGCGGCTCTGGCAGCCATGGCGCGAGATGCGGTATTCCAGGTGTCTTCAGATGATCACGTGTATGTCGGAGGTACGTCATCGGTCGCAGCTTCGTTCGACGCGGTCGAAGTTGTTCGCAACATTCTCCACACTCTTGAACAACAGTTTGTTGTTGTGTCGTTGGTGCGAGACGTGCTCGATCGCGGAATGTCGGTTGCGATCGGAGGAGAGCACGGTGTTGAGCCCTTGGCGGCGTGTTCGATCGTTGTCTCACCGGTCGTGGTTGAGGGCGAACACGTCGGCTCGGTGGGAGTGCTCGGACCAACCCGCATGAACTACCCGCAGGCGCTCGCTACGGTGGGCCTTGTGAGTGAGCGCCTCGGTACCCGTCTCGAAGAGGGTTCGTGACGAGTGGCCGATTACTACGAACTGCTTGGCGTTGACCGTTCGGCGAGCGCAGATGAGATCAAGAAGGCGTATCGGCGTCGGGCGCGAGATTTGCACCCCGATGCGAACCCCGATGATCCGCAGGCTGAGGAGCGATTCAAAGAATTAGCCGTTGCGTACCAGGTGCTCTCCGATGACGATCAGCGCGCCCGCTATGACCGGTTTGGCGAGGCAGGCGTCGGTGGGGCAGGAGGCCCATCGGCAGAAGACATCTTTGGCGGTGGCGGCCTTGGCGACATTTTCGACGCCTTCTTTGGGGGCTCGAGCCCGTTTGGTGGTGGTGACGTTCGAGGCGGTCCCGCGGGGCCACCACGGGGCCAAGATATGGAGGTCGTCCTCGATCTCGAATTTGAGCAAGCTGTCTTTGGAGCGGAAGTCTCGGTTGATCTCCGTCTGCCCCAGCGGTGCGACGACTGTGGCGGTACCGGTGCCGGTGAAGGCACTCAGCCTGTGACCTGCGCAGATTGCAATGGTGCCGGCCAAGTGCGCCGTGTTCGACAAAGCATGCTCGGTCAGATGATGACGACGTCTGCATGTCCTCGGTGTTCGGGTCTCGGTGAGGTCATTACAACCCCGTGTAGCGGATGTCGTGGAGAGGGCCGTATCACTGCTGAGCGCACCTACCAAGTTGAGGTGCCAGCGGGTGTTGATACTGGGGCAACGTTGCGGTTGAGTCAGCGCGGAGCGGTAGGTGCTCGTGGTGGAGCAGCCGGAGACTTGTATGTGCACATTCGAGTTGCGGCGCATGAGCAGTACGAACGTCAAGAGAATGACCTCGTTACTCACGTGCCGATCTCGATTGCCCAAGCAGCTCTCGGCACTGAGCTCACGCTGACAACCCTCGATGGCGACGAAGAGTTTTCCGTTCCGGCGGGTACTCAGCCCCATCACCAATTTGTACTGAAAGGGCGGGGTGTCCCTCGTTTACGAGGCAGAGGTCGCGGTGATCTTCGCGTCATCATCGACGTGGAGGTCCCGACGAAGTTGTCAGATCATGAAGAGCAGTTACTTCGGCAGTTTGCCGAAGAGCGGGGTGAGGTAACGGGCTCATCTGGCGGAGGCCTGTTCTCTCGCATCAAGTCAGCGTTTTCGTAGGACGTCCCCCGATGGATGAGGTGCTGCGCCGCTCGGCCGCCCACATGTTGACCCCGGATATCAACGATCCGTTGCTGAGCGATGACGCATTGCATCACCTCAACAGAGTGCTGCGCTTGCGGGAAGGCGAATCTGTCACCGTCACGAATGGAAATGGCGAATGGCGACACTGTCTGTGGACTGGTACCGGGCTAGAGATCGCAGGTGAGATACACCACGAACCCGCTCGTGAAGATCTTGAGATATCGGTGGCGATTCCCAAAGGTGATCGGCTCGAGTGGATGGTGCAGAAACTCGTTGAACTCGGAGTTGATCGCATCAGGTTGCTGACGTCGGAACGGTCAGTTGTCAAATGGGATGACCAACGAGCGGCAAAACAGCTCGATCGGTTACGTCGCGTTGCCGAATCAGCAATTGAGCAATCTCGACGCATCTGGGGCTGCGAAATCGTCGGCCCAACAGCTGCACGCGAAGTCTTGCCAACAGTTCCGATTGCGGAACCCGGCGGACGGGACATCACCACGGATGATCGGGTGATTGCGATCGGCCCAGAGGGCGGTTGGACTACCGAAGAAGTTCAGTGCGCATCGGAGACGATTTCGATCTCGCGCCAAGTGCTTCGTGTGGAGACAGCGGCGATCGCTGCCGCAACGTTGATGGCAGCGCAACGATGACGCCTTCAGATCACTTCGGTATCTATCTCCACATACCGTTTTGTGCGCATCGTTGTGGGTATTGCGCGTTCGCGACATGGAGTGATCGGCATCATCTTGAGTCGGCGTATCTCGAAGCGGTCGAGGCCGATATCGAGCGAGCCGTGCAAGAAGGAATGCCACCAGCGTCGAGTATTTTCGTTGGGGGAGGAACACCGAGCCTGGTTTCTGCAGATCACCTTGCGTCAGCGATTTCATCAATTCCACGACATGAAGGCGCGGAGATCACGGTCGAATGCAACCCCGACGATGTCACGTCAGAACGTTTGCACGAGTTGTGCGCAGCTGGAGTAAACCGAATCAGTCTGGGGGTGCAGTCGACGATCCCGCATGTTTTGACCTCCTTAGACCGAACTCATGACGTCGAAAATGTGCAACGTGCGGTGGAGTGCATTCGATCGGTCGGAATCTCGACATTCAATCTCGACCTCATCTACGGCACAGCGGGAGAAACGGTCGACGAATGGCGATCCTGCCTCACCGAATTACTCCGGCATGACCCGCCGCATATCTCCGCTTATGCGCTAACGGTTGAACCTGGCACTCCGCTCGCCGACCAGCGCGACCGGCACCCTGACGACGACGACCAGGCTGATAAATATGTTGTGGCAGATGAGGTGCTCTCATCTGCTGGCCTCGCCAATTATGAGGTTTCGAATTGGGCCTCACCCGGCCATGAATGTCGACACAACCTGCTGTACTGGCGCCAAGGTAATTACCGCGGGTTTGGTTGTGCCGCTCATTCTCATGAGGACGGTCGGCGCTGGTGGAATGTGAGAACTCCAGATCGATATATCGCACTTGTCAACGATGGTGCCTCAGTCGAGGCGGCATCTGAAACTCTCGACGCGGATACTCGCGTATTCGAAGAACTCGAGTTGCAATTACGGCTTCGTGAAGGGGTGCCGCGTGGGGCACTCGACGGTGACGTTCTCGACGGCCTAGTTGAACTTCGTGACGACCGCTGGGTTCTTACCCGAAATGGACGTCTCATGGCGAACGAGATCAGCACTCGACTCATCGTCCCACCGACGGTTGCCGGCGACGACTGAACCGGTAACATCGTTTCTGCTACGGGCGCGTAGCTCAGTTGGTTAGAGCGCCACCATGACACGGTGGAGGTCCCGGGTTCGAGTCCCGTCGTGCCCACTCTTCGTGAGTGAACTGCGTTTCTTCGCTCATTCTCGGTTCCTGCGCTGCGGAAGCGGCGCATGCCAGCCGAAATGCAATGCTGCGACCCTTAGCGCGGTTACCGCCAAGGCAGCACAGATGCTGATGCCAACGCTGAGTTGTCCGAGACCATCGGCGATGACGACAGTTGTTGCTCCCAGCGCGGCGGGAATCACATACAGCACGGAGTCGTGTTGAAAGACCTGAGGCGCCTCACCGGCAAGGACATCACGAATCACTCCGCCTCCGGTTGCTGCGACGACGCCCACCATCACTGCGGGTATTGCGGCAAGTTCCCTCTCCGCTGCGAGCGATGCGCCCGTCACGCAGAAGAGTCCGAGACCCGCGGCATCGAGGACAAGCACTGGACGCCACAGTCGCTTGATGAGATGTTGCGTGGGTACGACGATGATCGCGGTAACAAAGGCAACGATGGCGTACTTCGGGTTGTCGAAGGCTACGGGAACTCCTCTCGCAAGGATGAGATCTCTCAGCACACCCCCGCCGAGGCCAGCAACAAATGCCAGCGTGAGGAGCCCGACAATGTCGAACCTCCGCCTGATGGCAAGCACAGCCCCCGACGCTGCGAAGACGGCTACACCGCAGAGGTCGAGCACGTCGAGGACTGCTTCCTGAGAGAATTGCATGACGGGTGACGCTATACGAGCGGTGAGCGTTCGGCCTGATTTCGTACGGTCGCCGTAAATGCGGGCACTACAGTCTCAGTTATGAGCGACATGCCGCCACCGCCACCGCCACCGCCCCCCGTGACGCCACAGCAAAGTGGACAAGAATCGTGGTCAAGCGACATCTCCGGTCGCGCTGGGTTCGGGGCACGACTCGGCGCCTATCTCTTAGATTTCGTGTTATACGGCTTCGTGATGGCGGTTCCCGTCGTCGCAGGGGTCTTGGTCATTGTCGTGCCGATTGTGAGAAACTGTGCTTCGGTGCCTGGTTCGGATGAAATTATTTGCCCCCCCGGTGTGCCGTCGGGTTCATCGGTTGCTGGCGGGGTCGCTCTTATCGTCCTCGGCATCTTGGGTGTGATCCTCATGTACATCAGGGCAGAGGGCAAAACTGGCCAAACCTGGGGTCGGAAGATCGTTGGCGTCAAGGTGGTTCGAGTCTCTGATGGGCAACCCCCGGGCTTTTGGCGAGCATTTGGCCGGGAGCTGTTTGGAAACATCATCTCGGGTCAAATTCTCTACCTTGGTTACCTCTGGATGATTTGGGATAAAGACCGTCAAACCTGGCATGACAAGGTGGCGGGAACCATTGTCGTGAAGGTCTAACTGCGATGAGCAGTGTTGATTGTCCGGTATGAGTGACCTCGTCTGGAATCCGAGATAGCCTGTCGCCCCGATGGGTGGTGTTCAATTGATGACAGCCTTCACTGGCGTGCGCCGAAGCGCAATGGCGCTCGCATTCGGGCTCCTTCTGCTCGTCGGGTTGGGTTCGGGGGCCTCGGTTTCTGCTCAAGAGTCCGGCGGAGAGGTGAAAGGAAGCCTCGTTCAGAAAGATGATGACGGTGAGCGCGTAGGCGTTCCAGGGGTGACCTTCCGAGCGTTTGATGAATCGGGCGCCGAGGTGTCGTCAACGACGACCGCTGAAGATGGCTCGTGGTCAATGATCGTGCCGGAGGGCACCTATGACATTCTTCTCGACGTCGAGACGCTGCCAGATGGTGTTTCGCTTCGAAATCCCGACAAGAACCCGGCGTCTGTGACGCTAATCGATGGCTCATCAAAGTCGACGTTGTTCCCGCTTGGTGAAGCCGAGGCGAGTTCGGCGGGCGGCAACACCGTTATTCAGTTGATGGTTGATGGGTTGAAACTTGGCCTCATTATTGCGATGTGTGCCATCGGTCTTTCTCTCATTTACGGAACGACCGGCCTGACTAACTTTGCTCACGGTGAAGCGGTGACCTTTGGCGCCGTGATGGCATACCTCTTGAACAACGCTGGGGTGTTCGGGGTTCGGCTTCACTTGATTCCGGCGACGGTCATCGTGGTACTCATTTGCGGAAGTGCGGGTGGGCTGTTCAACCGCACGGTTTGGCGGCCAATGCGTCGTCGAGGCGCAAGTTTGGTTGCTGCTCTCGTGGTGTCGATCGGGTTCTCGATCTTCTTCAGATACGTCATTTTGTTCATCTTCAGCGGCCGGGCGAAACGTCTGCGTGATTACCAGATTCAAGAACAATGGGATCTGGGTTTGTTTCGCCTTGCACCAAAAGACCTCGTATTGATGATTATTTCGGTTTCGGTGCTGGTTGGAGTCGCATCAGCGTTGCAATTCACACGTATGGGCAAGGCAATGCGCGCCGTGTCAGACAACCGTGACCTCGCTGAATCGACCGGCATTGACGTTGAGCGAGTGATTTCGCTCGTATGGATATTTGGCAGTGCGCTCGCAGGGCTCGGAGGAGTCTTGTTTGGTCTCACCGAATCAATCAACTGGGAAATGGGCTTCCGAATCTTGTTGTTGATGTTCGCCGGCGTGACGCTGGGTGGGCTTGGAACTGCGTACGGCGCTCTCTTTGGGAGCATCATTGTTGGCCTGTTCATCCAGCTGTCAACGCTTGTCATTCCAACAGACATGAAGAACGTCGGGGCACTTCTTATGTTGATTGTCATCTTGCTGATTCGGCCACAAGGTCTCTTTGGCCGACGAGAGCGGATCGGATAGGAGGAACGTAAATGGATTGGGGAGCAATCATCCAGAACTTGTTCCGCGGGTTCCTTGGCGAGCCGTTCATTTATTTCTCGCTGGCCGCCATGGGTCTCAACATGCACTATGGCTACACCGGCCTGTTGAACTTTGGTCAAGCAGTGTTTATGGCAGCCGGAGCCTATGGCCTTTCGATGGCCGTGGTCACACTTGGGCTCAACTTTTGGTGGGGTCTGCTTCTTGGCATCGTGATTTTTCCGCTGCTGCTTGCGCTCATCATGGGTGTGCCAACGCTTCGGTTGCGTGCCGACTATCTTGCCATCGTCACCATTGCCGCAAGTGAGATGTTCCGCATCATCGCTCGTTCACCTTCTCTTGACCGCTGGACAGGGTCATCTGACGGTTTGACAGCATTTGCGAACAGGTTTTATGACTTCAACCCGTTCGACAGACAAGAACGCTATTTCTTTGGGTTATTTATCGGTAACCAGATGTGGGTGGTACTCGTCGGGTGGATCGTTCTTTCGATCGTGGTGCTCATCGTCTGGATGACGATGCGCAGCCCGTGGGGTCGTGTTCTTCGAGCAATTCGAGAAGATGAAGATGCGGCCCGAAGCCTCGGAAAGAACGCATATTGGTTCAAGATGCAGTCGCTCATGATCGGCGGCATGTTCGGCGCCCTCGGCGGCATGTTCCGTGCAATTGGCACTCAGTCAGCCCAGCCCCAGAACTTCATCACCGATGTCACCTTCTTTGCGTGGGTGGCGCTCATTTTGGGTGGCGCGGCGAAGGTCGGTGGGCCAATTGCTGGAGCTGCCATCCTCTATGGCATCTTGAACTTCACCGATGTGCTCCTGCGACAACTCGTCGAGAATGGCTACATGCCAGAAGCCATCATGGACGGCACTCAGGTCGGTCAGGTTCGGTTCATGATGATCGGCCTCGGTCTCATTTTGTTGGCGATTTACCGACCTCAAGGAATTTTTGGAACCAAAGAGGAGATGGCGCTCGATGACCGCTGAACCGTCCACCGCTCAGGAGCTCTTCGATGGCGTCCCTTATGAACCAGGCGCCGCGAAGAATGACCCAATTCTCGTCGCCGACAATGTCCGGCGTGCGTTTGGTGGTCTCGTCGCTGTTGATGTCGAGCACCTTGAGGTGCAGCGCGGAGCGATCACTGCGCTCATCGGGCCGAACGGAGCCGGCAAGACCACGTTCTTCAATCTGTTGACCAATTTTGATGAGCCCGATACGGGAGATCGCCTTTTCGAGGGAAATGACCTCTCTGGGGTGTCGGCGTACAAGGTTGCGAACCTTGGCATGGTGCGCACCTTCCAGTTGACGAAATCGCTGTCGAAGATGACGGTGATTGACAACATGCGACTTGGTGGAACCGAACAGGCTGGAGAATCATTCTTCAGAGCACTGTTGCCATTCTTGTGGCGCCGCCAAGAAGCTGAGATCACCGAGCGTGCCGATGCATTGCTCGAACGATTCAAACTCAGCCATATGCGCGATGAGTTTGCGGGCACGCTCTCGGGTGGCCAGCGGAAGCTGCTTGAAATGGCAAGAGCTCTGATGGTGCGACCAAATATGGTGATGCTCGATGAGCCGATGGCCGGCGTGAACCCCGCTCTCAAACAGTCGCTCCTCGATCACGTGAAGGGCCTCCGAGACGAGGGAATGACCGTATTATTTGTCGAGCACGACATGGACATGGTGCAAGAAATCAGCGACTGGGTCGTCGTGATGGCTGAGGGCAGAATTATTGCGGAAGGACCACCGGAGTCGATCGCATCTAACCAAGCGGTGGTCGACGCGTATCTCGGTTCGCACCATGACTCCGCACTTGATTTGGAGGCTGACTGATGACTGAGAAGACACCGCTCCTCGTTGCTGACGGACTCGACGCGGGCTATCTGCCCGGAATCAACATTCTGAACGACTGCTCCCTCGAGCTCTTCGAGGGAGAACTTGTGGGAATTGTTGGCCCGAACGGTGCGGGAAAGTCGACTCTTGTGAAGGCCATGTTCGGTCTCGTCAACATTCGTAAGGGCAGTGTGCAGTTGCGTGGTGAAGAGATCACGAACATGAAGGCGCACTCCCTTGTCAGCCGCGGTATTGGTTATGTGCCGCAGACAAATAATGTGTTTCCCTCGTTGACGATTGAAGAAAACCTTGAAATGGGTACCTTCATCGACCCTTCGCGTTTCGCCGAACGACTCGAAGTAGTCGGGGAGATGTTCCCGAAACTGATCGATCGTCGTGATCAGCGCGCAGGTTCTCTCTCAGGTGGCGAACGCCAGATGCTTGCAATGGGCCGCGCGCTCATGCTCGACCCATCGGTCTTGCTGCTCGATGAGCCCTCGGCTGGTCTGTCGCCGGCGCTGCAAGACGAAGTGTTCGTACGCTGCCACAAGATCAATCGCGCAGGAGTCTCGATCGTGATGGTTGAGCAGAATGCTTCGCGCTGTCTGCAGATCTGTCATCGCGGGTACGTTCTCGACCAAGGAACCAACGCCTACACCGGGACCGGCCGAGATCTCCTCACCGACCCGAAGGTGATCGAGTTGTACCTCGGCACGTTGGTGAAGTCACACCAAGACTGACCCCGAGGTCTCTATCCACCTTTGTCTCGGCTCGGGGTGAGAGCCGCTCATGACGGCCGCTACTCGAGAATCTCTGGTGTTGAACGGGTCCTGCAGAACTGCCACGAGCGCCGCCCTGCTTCGTGTGACTTGTTCGGTCTCCTCAGCATTTTCGATGTTTGGCGAAGGCGCGACATCCTCCTTCGGTATTGGCGGGCTTGGGTTATCTCATCAGGGTGCGGTGACACAGGTCTCCATACGCGAATGAGCCCCGGGTTTCCCCGGGGCTCATCACAATGTTGTTCAGCTATGACTGATCAGTTGATCAGATCTTGCCGAAGATGATGTCGACAACTTCGAGCTCACCTGAAGCATTGAATTCCTTGATGAGAATTGATGCTTCTGAAGGCTCGCCTGCGTCGATGAATTCCAGAGGACCGGAAACACCGTCGTAGTCAACATCGCCGTCAGCGGCGAGAATCTCGCCACAGCTTGCAACTGTTGAGCACTTGTCTCCACCACGAGTGATGTCGTTGATCTCAGCGCCAACGGCAACGCCGTCGTTGCTTCCAGCGACGATTGCTGCGAGAGCAATGACCATCACTGCGTCGTATGACTCACCTGAGTAGGCGAAGTCTTGAAGGTCAGGGTCGACGCCGAGCAGGCGGGCAATGAAGTCCTCGTTGGTTTCGATGTCGACACCGGGAACGGTACCGCGCATGCCGGCAACGACGCCTGGGTCGTCGAATGCCTGGGCGAGGGCGTTACCCATGTTGCCGTCTGATCCGTACAGCATCTTGTCGGCTGGGCCTGCGCCTGCCTCGATGAGTCCGGTGAGGATCTTTGAGGTCTCATCGAAACCGATGATGACGATTGCGTCTGGGTCGGCTTCGACTGCAGCTGAAACTTCAGCGTCAAAGTTCTCTGCCTGTGGGTCGTAGATGACCTCGTAGACGATTTCGCCACCAGCATCGGTGTACGGAGCTGAGGTGTACTCAAAAAGGCCGGTGCCGTATGAGTCGTTCATGACGATGAATGCTGCGGTGAGCGCACCATCACCGATCATGAGGTCAGCAAGCGCTGCACCCTGGACGACGTCGGACGGAGCCGAACGGAAGTAGAGGCCATTGTCCTCGTAGTCAGTGAATGCTGGCGAGGTGTTGGCTGGTGAGAACTGGATCTTGCCAGCGTTCGTGATCTTGTCGATGACGGTCAGCGACACACCTGATGATGCGGCACCGATGAATGCGTCGACATCCTCTGCGAGGAGACGGTCAACAGTTGCGTTTGCAACGTCGCCGTTGTCGCCTGAGTCACCTGGGAGCCACGTGACGCAGGCGCCGTTCACGCCACCAGCGGCATTGAGCTCTGCGACAGCAAGTTCAACTCCAGCGAACTCGGGCGGTCCGAGGAACGCAAGGTTGCCGGTCTCTGGCAAGAGACCACCGATGCGAAGGCCGTCGTCGCTTTCTTCGCAGTTGGCAGCAGGAGGAGCGATTGGGGTAATGCCCTCTTCCTCTGCTGGTGCTTCTGCTTCTTCAGCGGGTGCTTCTGCTTCTTCTGCGGCTGGCTCTTCAGCTGGCTCCTCGGCTGCATCGTCGCTGCCGCCACATGCGCCAGCTACGAGAGCGAGACCAACGACGAGCGCACCGAATTTACGTGCACGGGTCTTAATCATTGGGTTGTTTCCTCCCCCTATCGGACTAGGGCGGGATTGCCCTAGTTGTTAGGTGCGGTAAATGCTACGGCGTCTGGGGCGGGGAGACAATCCTTTGAAAGAATCTTGGGGGCTCGAATTGAGCGCCTCTGCACACCGTTGAGGGGCTCATCGACCGACGATCACGAAGTAGAGACCCACCCCAAGACGTCAACGATCACATGAGCAGACGCGTGCTCATCCCATGGCATTTCAACAGCAATGCTGAATTCCCCCTCTGAATTCAGTGGAATGAGCGCCATATTGGGGTTGATATCTCCTGAGCGCCAGTTCACATTCGAGACATTCGGAGCGTTCCCGCCGGAGGGATAGACCGTAAGAAAGCCGTCACCTGTTGGTTCAACGACGGTGACATTGGCCCATACGGCCGTTGCCGACGGAGGAATTCGCCCATTTCCCGCGGCTGCGAATGATCTTGATTCACCAACACCAAATGGCACCTCGCTGCCTCCGACACCTGAGCGGGTGTCAACAATCCGAAACGGCTCTGTCGTGCTGGTCAGCGCGCCGCCATCGTCGGAGAAGTAACCGAATACGTCAACGATGAGGTCAACAGTTGCATCAGGTCCATATAGGTACGGCTGCAAACTGATCGATCCACCCTGACCCAATCGGACCACGGCGAGATTCGGTCGGTTTTCACCCGGACGAAGGTTGAGATTTGATGCGTTCGGGACGGTGCTGCCAGCCGGGAAGACGGTGACAAATCCGGCGCTTGTGGGATTCACCGCAGTGACGTTGACAACGACCGATGTTGCGTTTGTTGGAATTCCGGCTCGCCCAGTGATCTGCACATCGGTTCGAGCATTTGAGACAAACCAGCTTTCCGAGGACTGACGGCTATCGAATAGACGCGTTGGCGCAACGCTCGAAAAGCCCGCCCCGTCATTTCCGTAGGTGAAGTAGCCGGCAAGGTCAGCAATGAGATGGGTGGTAGCCCCGTGGACGTGAAAGCGGATGCGCCCACCTGCTCCAACTCTGACGAGGACAAGATTTGGAACCGTCTGACCCTCAGAGAAATTGAGATTGGAGGCATTGGGCCACTCACCGAAGGAGTTTTGATCGTTGAACACATCGCCCTGGCCCTGCGGGCGTGGACCAACTGTGACGAATCCGTCACTGGTGGGGTCAACCGCAGTGACGTTGAGCAACACGGCGGCAACCCCGTGGTCGGGAACACCAGCTCGTCCGGTAACGACAAGCTCGTGGTTGAGTTCCTCTTCGGCCCGAAAGTCGTCGTTTGAGGTGTCAATCGACCCATCACCTGGCCGGACGGGACCATTGGGAATGCCAAGCCCACTTCGGGTGTCAAGAATTCGGGTTGGAGACAGCGGCTGAAATGTGCCACTCGGGGCGGGCGGAGACCCATCACCGGTCACAGTGACACATTCCTTGAATCCGAAACATGGGGCATTGAGATCAATAGTTGGCACCGACCCGCGTTCGATATCGGTGATGGCCTGGACCTTTTCACCACTCTCATCATCGGAGATGTACAGCGTGTAACGACCGGGCCAGGCGACGCTCATGAACCACTCGTCGCCGCGACTCGGGCCGGAAGAAAATGCGCCATATGGCAGGTCGCCGGTTGATCGAGGTCGTGCGGGACACACCTCGGTTATCCAGCAATCAATTTGGAACGCGTCGACATGCACCCGCCCATCCGTCACCGGAGTTGCGGCGACGATCTTTCCTGTTGCAACGAACCCGCCATATGCATCGTCAACGGTCGGCAGGGTGATCGTTCCGATTTGGGGCCAGGAGCCATCGTCGGTTCGAACGACATCCATATGAAATCCGCCGTGATTCGAATTCTCTACGGAGTAATTCTCCCAGTAGCACGCCGCCTGCCAATCTTCTCCTGTGCAATCGGTGGTGTTTCTCGGATACGCCTCAAGTCGAACTGTGGTGGCCGATGATGGAACAGGAAGTCCGTCAACGTCGTACTTCGGTTTGAGATATGTGGACCCAACTTCGTGGTCAACTTTCATGAGTGAACCGTCGGAACGCCACGTCACTGAATCGCTGTAGCCGCCGTAAGGGTCGACAGCCGCCGCATCGTATTCGATGCCTACTGCGCCGATGGAGCCCTTCGTATCGACGCTCGCTGAGAGGTACTCGATGCCGTGCACCGAAATTGCGTCGGTTGCGCTCACCGATGTCGTGCCGGCGGCAATCGTCCCAGCCGCCCCCGTCATCAGTGCGAGCGCGAGCAGGAAAAAGCGTCTCATCTCTTAAGTGATCGTAAGGAGTTGAGCGATTGTTACAGGTGTTTTTGACATTCCGGCGAGTATTTCAGACCCCATGAACGCCATGCCGGCGAATTACTCGCCGTTTACTTCAAACAGCACTTTCGCCGTCGCACTTCGATCGTCAAGCGACCTGAATGCCTCAACGGCATCGTCGAACGAGAAGATCTTGCCAATTGGTGGAGCGACCGCGCCCGACGTCACGAGCGGCACAAGCCGAGCGTGAATATCTCGTGCGAGTGCAGGGTCTGCGGCGATGGCTTCACCCCAAGCTGCGCCAACAATGCTGACGTTTCGAAGGAGGAGCCGGTTGACTTTGATGGTTGGAATGTCGCCGGCTGCGAACCCGACAACGACAAGACGGCCTGATCGTGCGAGCGCCCGAACGCCGTCGAGGAAGCGATCGCCACCGACGGGGTCATAGGTCATATCGACCCCTCGTCCTCCGGTGAGCTCGAGGACCTCGTCTTTCCACGTATCGCTGACGAGCACTGTGTGGTCGGCCCCCGCGGCGGTAGCAACCTCGGCTTTTTCTGGGGTGGAGACAAGACCGATTATTGGCCCGGCTCCAAGTCCTTTTGCGACCTGAATGGCAGACGTGCCGACACCTCCGGCGGCACCGAGCACGAGAACAGATTCTCCAGCCTTGAGGCCACCACGATCGACAAGACAGAACATTGCCGTCTGATAATTGAGTACGAATGCGGCTCCCTCGGCGAGCGACATTTCGTCCGGCAGTTTGAACACCTGATCGGGGTGGCCGGCAACAACCTGGGCATGACAGGTACTTCCCCACACGGCAACCCGATCGCCCGGGGAGACGCCCGAATCAGCAGGAGCTGAGCGAACGACGCCAGAGGCCTCAACACCTGGAATGAATGGTGGTTCAGGCCGAATTTGGTACATGCCTTTCGTCTGCAACAGGTCGGGGAATGACACTCCGGCGTATGCAACGTCGATGATGACCGAACGGCCGTCATCTTGAGGTTCGGGTCGTTCGACGATGGCGAGTCCGTCGGGGCCGGTGAGGGATTGAACTTCAAGTGCGCGCATGGATGCCTCTCAATTAGTTAGTTGCGTACCGATTGGTCGAAGGAGTGGTTTGTGACGTGGTGAAGGTCATCACCCCATCGTCAACACTGTTTTTCAACAGAGCTTTTCTATCTGGTGCGAGTCGTTGCGGATTAGTCCATGGTTCTCGATCACCTTGTTTCGGCAGCATCGGCATCATGCGTTGCATGTAGCCCGATGAAAAGTCGTCAATCCATGGTCGACGCGACATGTTGACCTCATCGGCTCGAAGTCGAGGCGTCGCCTGATTTGTCCCCGTCTTCTTCATGTGATTGAGAAGACGGCAGACATATGCGCTCGTAAGATCAGCCCGCAGAGTCCATGAGGCGTTGATGTAGCCAAAGGTCGACACGAGATTGGGAACATCTGAATACGCAACCCCTCGGTAGGTGAAGGTGTCGGCAAAATCGACGGTTACGCCATCGACCACGAAGTCCATGTCGCCGAGCGTCACGAGCTCGAGCCCTGTTGCAGTGACAATAATGTCGGCGTCGAGATGCTCGCCCGACGTCAGTGAAATTCCGGTTTCAGTGAATGACTCGATGCTGTCGGTGACCACAGATGCTGACCCACTTCGAACCGCTGCGAAGAGATCACCATTTGGCACGAGGCAGAGCCGTTGATCCCAAGGGTTGTAGGTCGGTGTGAAGTGTTTCTCGACATCAACGTCAGGGCCAACGAGAGCACGGACCCCTTGCAGCAACTTGCCCTTCACTGTCTCAGGGTCGGTGCGGGTCTTCTTGTAGAAGAACTGTTGGAAGAAGGTGTTTTTGGCCCTGATCAGCGGGTGGGCAAGTCGTTGAGGAAGGAACCGCTTAATCTTTGCCGCAACCGGGTCAACGTCGGGCCGTGCGACCATCCAGGTAGGAGAGCGCTGCAGCATCGTTACGTGTGCAGAATCACCGGCAATCGCAGGAACGATGGTGACTGCGGTCGCTCCCGAACCGATGACGACCACACGTTTGCCTGAATAGTCGAGATCTTCTGGCCATTGCTGTGGATGAATGATGTCACCGTTGAAGCGTTCACGACCGGGAAATTCGGGGTCGTAACCGCCCCGGTAGCTGTAGTAGCCCGAACACATGAAGAGGAAATTGCAGGTGAGGACGACGACTTCCGACTCGTTGATGAGCGCGTGAACAGTCCAAGTCGCTGAAGTCGAATCCCATTCAGCGCGTACCACCTTGTGGTGGAACCGGATGGTTGGCTCAATGTCATATTCGGCCACGGTCTCACGTAGATAAGCCATGATCGATGGGCCATCAGCAATGGACTTCTCTGCCGTCCACGGCTTGAACGAGTAGCCCAGGGTGTGCATGTCGCTATCGGAGCGAATTCCTGGGTAACGGAAAAGATCCCACGTGCCACCGATGTCGCCGCGTCCTTCGAGAATGGTGAAGGTTCGGTCGGGGCAGAACTTTTTGAGGTGGTACGCCGCGCCGATGCCAGAAATACCGGCCCCTACGACGATGACGTCATGGTGCTCAGCCTGCACTGAAGATGCCGTCCGAGAGGTTGAATCGTCCATTTCTTGAGCGTAGTGGGCACGGTTTTTGCCTCCCGAGGTGGCCGACCTCGTCGCTGGTCGCATGTTCCTGAAATGATCTCTTCTATGGAGTATCAACGCCTTGGAAACACCGGACTCGAAGTCTCACGGATCTGCCTTGGATGCATGAGCTACGGCCAATCAAACCTCGGTACGCACGAGTGGAGCTTGGATGAGGAAACGAGTCGTCCGTTTTTCAAACAAGCACTCGATCTCGGTATCAACTTTTTCGACACGGCGAACGTGTACTCATTGGGGACCAGCGAAGAGTACTTGGGCCGAGCCTTACGCGACCTCGACGTACCTCGATCAGACGTGGTGATTGCAACGAAGGTCAATGGCCGCATGCGGAAAGCGGCGAACGGTGCTGGGCTTTCACGCAAAGCGATTATGACCGAAATTGATGACAGTCTTCGCCGGTTGGGAACCGACTACATCGACCTCTATCAAATCCACCGCTGGGACCCGAAAACGCCGATTGAAGAGACAATGGAAACGTTGAATGATCTTGTTCGGTCAGGCAAGGTTCGCTACCTCGGAGCATCGTCGATGTGGGCATGGCAATTCGCGACCGCTCAGCACGTTGCCGAACGTAACGGTTGGACTCAGTTCGTGAGCATGCAAAACCACTACAACCTGTTGATGCGAGAAGAAGAACGCGAGATGCTGCCCTATTGCGAGGCGACTGGCGTTGGTGTGATCCCGTGGAGTCCGTTGGCTCGCGGGCGCCTCACCCGAACATGGGAAACATCAACCGGTCGCAGTGAAACCGATGTCTTCGGCAGTGGTCTCTACGGCCGTGACGTCACCGAGCAGTCCGACCGAGACGTTGTCTCCGCTGTCGCTGAGATCGCAGCAAATCGCGGAACATCGATGGCCCGGGTCGCTCTTGCATGGGTGCTGTCGAATCCGACGGTGACCGCCCCGATCGTCGGAGCAACACGGGCATCACATCTCGATGATGCGGTTGCTGCGCTTGATATCGAATTGTCAGCGGATGAACTCGAACGTTTGACGAGCCCTTACATTCCGCATCAGCCTGCGGGCTTCTAAGCAGAAGTTCCTTCGCACCTGACGGTGCCAGAGGGGTGGGGGTGGTCTAGCCTCTACGGATTATGGCTTCAGATTCATCGTCAAGTCGGCGCGGTCAACTCATCTTCATTCTTGGCTCTGTGGTGCTCGTTGCAGTTGTCGCAGTGGTCATCGTGCTCGCGACAGGTGGCGGCTCTGATTCAACTGTCGAGCTCTCGGAGAATGGTCCGATCACCGTAACCGGCGATCTACTTCCCGCATTTGAAGGCGATACCGCAACCGACACTGGGGCGGGTCTAACGGCTCCGATTCTTGAAGGCGAGTCATTTGATGGCACCGCAGTTGTCGTCGAGCCGGGTTCACCAACTCTGCTGGTGTTCTTGGCGCACTGGTGCCCACATTGCCAGGCTGAAGTTCCCGATCTTGTCGAGTGGGCAGAAAGTCTCTCCGTTCCGCAAGGTCTGAACGTTGTCGGGGTGGCGACGGCTTCGGCGGCCGATCGTCCGAATTACCCACCTTCTGAATGGCTGTTGCGTGAGCGTTGGCCATTCCGGGTCATCGCCGACGATGAGGCGGCGACGGCAGCGCAGGCCTTCGGCACAACCGGATACCCGTATCTCGTGATGCTCGACGAAGCAGGCACGGTTCAGTGGCGACACAGCGGTCAGTTGGCGGATGGTCAACTCGAGCAGTATCTCGATGTTGCGCTAAATCAATAGCCCCCGACGCTCCATGACGTTGGCGTCAGGTGGCGAACACCTGGTCGTCTTGTGCAAAGGCCTTGAACTCGAGAGCATTGCCTGACGGGTCGAGCAGAAACATTGTCCACTGCTCGCCAGGCTCACCTTCAAACCGAACATATGGCTCGATGACAAATGTGCATGATGCGTCTCGCAGTGTCTGGGCCAGCGTGTGAAATGTCGGCGGGTCGAGAATGACACCAAAGTGTGGGACCGGCACGTCATGTCCGTCGACAGGATTAGAAACGTCAACTCCTGACCCTTCGTGAAGGTGGGTCACCACTTGGTGACCAAAGACGTTCCAGTCGATCCAGGTATCTGCACTTCGACCGCGTGGGCAGCCGAGAATCCCACCGTAAAACTCGGCTGCCTCATTGAGATCATGGACAGGAATTGCGAGATGGAAGCGTGGATGACTCATTGGTTCCTTTCCTAGTCGATGTGTTCGTAGATCGAGCAGTCATGGCGGTCGCAGTCACGGAGCAAGCGGGGTGTTTGAGCCGACGTACCGAAAGAGACACCGTCTTCGTCGGTTGAGCGGCCAAACTAACGACGTGCCTTCAACGCGCTCACATTCGGTCAGATGGCGGGTCGCATCGATTGCGACGAGTCTGGCGGTGATCGTGAGCACACGGGCATTTTGGTGGCCCACAAGCCACGTCGTGAGTTACGACGGCGCAACGTATTCGGGTCCGAACACCGAGGTGTCAATGGCGGCGCTCCGGCAGTGGCGAATCCCTTTCCTTAACGAGTTCATATTCGGCACCGTCCCTCACCTTGGAAACCACGCCGTCGGGGTGCTGTACCCGCCTCGGTTGATCGCTCTGCTGTTTGGTTCATCACTGGGACACGGACTCATCGTCGTTGGACATATGTTGATGCTCGGGCTTGGAATGGTGGCCTTGGCACGACGGCTCGGACTTTCCTCCCTCGGTGGGGCGATTGCCGGAGTGGTCGTGGTGTTGATCGGTTCAACTCAGACCAAGACGGTGCAGTTCGAACAGATACAGCCCCTAGCTTGGCTTCCGCTTCTGCTATTGGCGTTGCACGGTTGTGTCACGGCGCGAAGAGGCTGGCGTGAGGTCGGTGTGCTGGCGATTGTGGCAACTGGCACGCTGTTAAGCGGTCACCCACAACTCATTCTCGAAGTCGTCTTCGTCGCTGCGCTGTTCACGATCGGGCTCATCGTGCGCTACCGCACCGGGCTCGTACGCCTCGGAGTTGCTGCGGGACTTTCCGTGGCGATGGCGCTCCCTCAGTTGTTAGCCACGCTCGATGCTCGCTCAATGGCATCGCTCGATGAGGGGCGTTCGTTTACCGATCTGTCAAACGGCATGTACATCTTGCAAGTCCGAAAAGCCGCGCAAGCCCTATTCGGAACCATTACCGGCGGAGACCCCGCAGCATTTTCAGGCGCATTTGAGGCGATTGGGTGGTTCGGTGTTGCCGGCGTCATTGTTGGAGCCATCGGCATAGTTGCGGCTCTGAAAAGTTCGTCTGATCGATGGTGGTCGCTGCCGCTCGCTGCAACGATCATTCTCGGTCTGATCTGGTCACTCGGGCCTCGCACTCCGGTGTTTACGATCGCCTACCGGCTCATTCCTGGTTTCGATCTCGGTCGAGTCTCGGTGAGATGGCTCGCAGTTGTCGGTATTGCCCTTGCACTCTTTGTTGGCGTCGGAGTCGACGCTGCGAGGTCACTGTTGTCGCGTCGGATTTCACGAACACTCGCCTCAGCAATCGTGCTCGCAGCGATCGGCATTGGGTTGGGCCCGATCACTTCAGGATCTCGGCTCGCAGGGGCGATCTGGCTGCTCACCGCTGTGCTCGTTCTTATTGTTCCAGTCGTCGTTCAACCTCGCCACGTCGGTCGAGTTCTCGGGTTCGTGGTTGTTGTTGAACTTGCCGTGATGTCGGTTTCGGCGATACCAAACCGAATCACGATGGACTCCGCAGTTGGCGAGACTGCATCGCCAGCAATCTCAGAACTCATGTCGGTGGCGAAGAGCGGAGGTTCGGTAATTGCGCTTACCCCTGACGCCGGCCCACACGACGAGTTAGTTCGAGGTCTTCGCCCAAATGCCAACACATGGTTCGATTTGCATTCTCTCGACGGGTACGACGGAGGAGTACAGGTCACCCAACCGTGGACGGAGATGCTTCGGGCGTTTTCGGCACACCCAGCGATCGATTTACCGCTGCGAAGTTCGTTATCGGCGCCAGTTCCATCTCAACAGCTCGGCCGCTTCGGGGTGAGGTGGATGGTGCTCGACAACGATCGAGCGCCGAGCGAATGGGTTCCCGATTGGAACGGGCCAATTGCTGAAGATGCCCGCTACAGCGTCTGGGAAAACCCTTTTTGGAACGGCGATAGTGCCGCCTGGTTTGCTACCCGGCCACCGGTTGCCGGGTTAGCTGACATCTTGCGCACCGAGTATTCATCGGTCTCGGCAACCGCATTCGCGGACGTTGATCTGAACTGCATCGAACATTGTCAACCGAAGCGACTCGACAGCGCGCGGATCACCGCCGAACATCTTGTGATCACCGCTGAAGTAGATCGCCCAGCGCTGGTTGTGACGAACGTTCAGGCGTTCAAGGGGTGGGAAGCAACAGTGAACGGCTTCCCAGTAGATGCGCTCGTGGTCGACGGCATCTTCATCGGTGTCGCAGTCGATGCCGGAAACCACATCATTGAATTGAGATATCAGCCCGCCTGGTGGTGGCCAGCGGTCATCGTTGCCATCTCAGCGCTCGTGATCGCAATGGTGATGGTGGTTCGCCAACGAGTTACATCGTGAAGCGCAGATTGCGAGCGGCTCGCTCACCTAACTCTTCGTCGCCACTCCATGTGATGTGACCAGAGTCGATGCGGGATTGTGGATCAACCCGTCCGCAGGCGAGTAGCGCGAAGGTCGTTGAATCAGCAGTGATTGACACCGTGGTCTCATCCGTGTCATTGACAAGACCTGCACGCCCATCGACCCGCACGGTGATATTACCGGCCACAGGCCCGGTGAGATGTACCCGAAGTGAGCCGCCATCTGGCACCCCAACTCGTTTACCTGCGATGTACGGCATTGACATTCTGATCTCATCTATAGACCGCTCTGCAGCAGGGCCGCTCTCGTGGCCCGGCAGCCCGAGCGGTGTTCGAATGTCTTGCTCGTGAACCCAAAAATCGAATACTCGGACATCCATAAAACGTCCATACGTTCCAGGGCCGACCGGGGTCATGACCGGCGTCGCGAAGTCATCTTCAGACATTGCGGAGAGTTGCGCTCGGCGCGCAGCGGTCACCGACGAAAATTTTTCGGTGAGTTGAGCACCCGAGAGCGACGACATTGCCTCGGTGAGGCCTGCAATTTCCTCAAAAGGAAGCCGCTCAGCAAATTCAAGTGGCTGTCGGTCAAGCAACATCTCTTCAACAGAGATGAGGTGCATGACAACGCCAGCAACATCCCAATCAGGGCATAGCGATTGAGTTGACCATTGTTCGTCTGAAAGCTCGCTCAGCAGGCCGTGTAGCGACGACCAGCAGAGATCGAAACCGTGAAGCGAAGGGTGCGTCATGATGCTGCCTCCTCATCGTTTGACGAGCCGATAGGGACCACTTTCCCGCGGTTGATCGATACCCAATCTCGGGCCTCGAGATATGGACGGAAGGTCGACGCAATAGAGCGCTCATCGACCTCAGTTTTAGGATGCTGCAGTTCGTAGAGGTGAGGAAATTCGGCCCACAGCGACACCGCTTCCCAAAGTCGAACAGCAGCCGCCCCGCTTGGAGGATCGAGAAGTACAGGCCCGAATAGGCAATGGCCATCGAGGTAGAGCGTTGGCACGCCGTACCCGCCTGAGGCAATAACCCGATCGTGGTCGTTTCGAACCTCGTCGTGAGTTGACTCGTCGGCAATGGCCGCATCGACGATCGATGGATCAAGCCCAATTTCTTCGAGGAGGTGACGAGCGACATCTGGCTCGTGGGGCTTGTGGCCATCGACATGAAGCGCCCTACCGGCCCGCGCATACCAACGGTCAAGATCATCCATCGACGTGCGGCGAAGATAGGCACCGATCCGCATCATCGACCATCCGTATGACCACTCGCGTTCCCAAGGGTGCTTCTTGCCTTCGCGAAGGTTGACCTCCTCAAGACTGAAGAACTTCCAGTTGATAGTGAGACCAGTTTCTTCTCTCACCGAGCGAATCCACAGTGAGGTTTGGTACGCCCACGGGCACATGACATCGAAATGAAAGTCGACGCTGTCTGCTGTTGTCATCACTTCAACCTAAATCAAATCGGGGTGAGATTCAGCATCCGGACTTCGCTGCTTGGGAGGCGAGTGTTTAGGCGAAGTTCACCGGGACGACTGTTTTACGTAAGGCAAAGTTCGTCTGAGAGGAGGACAATGCTCTCGGTTGCCTAAGCGAAAGGAAGAAAATGAAATCTAATCACCGGAATATCACGTCGGCCTTAATCGTCGGGCTCTCCTCCCTGTTGCTTCCCGCGATTGCAGTTGCCGACGCCCCTGAACCATCCGGTTCGGTGACGTTGACGGCTCTTGGAACCTACGACGGAGGGGGTCTCGCCCGTGCTGAAGTCGTGGCTTACGATGCGAGCTCGGCTCGAATGGCGGTGTCAAACGATGATCTCAACCGAGTCGACATCATCGACATTGCTGACCCCACATCGCCAACTCTCGTGACTTCGGTGGACATGTCCGAGTACGGCGACGGAGTGAACGGAGTCGCAGCTCACGACGGTATCTTTGTTGCCGGGGTCGAACGAGATCCCTCTTATGACGGAACAACGGGCGTTGCGACTGCCGATCCTGGGGTTGCCGTCTTCTTTGACGCTGATGGTGAAGTGAGCGATGTCATCGGTGTTGGCGTGTTGCCTGATTCGGTTGGCTTCAGTCCCGATGGGAGAAAGGTTGTTGTCGCTGGAGAGGGTGAACCCTTGTGCG
>CALCBR010000032.1:0-1647 GCA_937897105.1 uncultured Acidimicrobiaceae bacterium
TCTCGTAGCAACCCGCAACGAGAAATGGCACCATCAATGCCGCAAGTGATCTGAGAAGTTTCATGCCTGTAACGTACCAGACCCCTCCATTTGAAGCCGCTGACTTTTTCAGTCACGCATCCTCATCAGTTTCAATGCTCTTTGGTAAGCCGACGTTGTTAGTTGCATGTTCACAGCCCCTGAGACGAACATCCACATTGGTAGGTGCGGGGCAACGTCGAAATAAAGCCTTGGGGGGCACGCAGAGATAGACTCTGCGAGGAACTTTCTCCTGGAACTTTCCGCTGTGACCACAACGTTAAGAAAGGTAGCCCCGTGACGAGTACCCGGGACGACTCCCCACAACTCAACGAGACTGACTTCCGACGCAAGTTGCTTGCGGGAGGTTCAGCAGCGCTCGCAATGACGATGATCGGCGGACGCTCCGCCTCTGCGGCCGGCCTTTCGTCAACCGAACTCGATCTTCTCAAGTTCGCTCAACGAATCGAACTGTCACTTCACGACCTCTACGACGAAGCCCTGCAGGTCGACACGGGCTCAGCGGCTTGGACGATCATGGCCGACAGTCACGAATCGTTCGCCCAAGCCATTGCCGGATTTGCTGGCCTCAGTGCTAACGAGCGCAATGAAGAAGTGTTCCAGTCGTACCGTGCTGCGATGCGAGGTGCTGACCGTGCCATAAAGGCGTATGAACTTGAGTCGATTGCGGCAGCCACCCACATTGAGTTGCTCGGCAAATTGTCAGATGCCGGCTCTGCTGAGGTCATTGCATCAATCGCCTCGGCAGAATCACGCCACTGTGTCGTGCTCGCTGATGTACTCGGTAGTGGCAATGACGTAGCAATGACATTGACGAACTCGGCGCAGCCGATCGAAGCGTGAGAGGTATTGAAATGACTACTCCAACTCCTCCAAAGAGCAACGATTTCGATCGCCGGACGCTGATTCGTCGCGGCGGCCTCACCCTCGGCCTTGGCGCATTTCTCTCTGCATGCGCCGCTGATTTTGGTGGCGATACGGCTCCCGGACGTGTCGGCCTCGCCCAGAGCGAAACCGAGCTTCCAGAAGGCGTCGTGAACGACGTTGTGTACTTGCGGACGATGCAATCACTTGAACACTCCCTAGTCGAATTACTGTCAGCCCTTACCGCCTCCGGCCATTTCTCGGCAGCCCAGCAAACCTACGTTGAACGCTTCGTGAGCGACCATGTTGCCGCTTCGGGCGTGCTCGGCGAACACATTGCTGCAGCGGGAGGCGAGCCCTACGCATGTGAAAACGAATGGGTGAGGAACCGGTTCGTCAACCCGGTGATTGCCGCAGTTGATTCATCAGATGACAGTCGTCGTGATGCCCGTAACGTCGCGCATGCGTTCGAAACGATGCTCGCTCACTCCTATCAGCATCTCGTTGGTCTTGCGGAGAACCCGGCCCATCGCCAAGGACTGATGGCGCTCGGAGCATCGGCATCTCGTCGTTCGGCACTACTTGCAACGCAGATCAGTTCTGCGAAATATGGCTACTTCGGGCCAGGTATCAGTGCAGACGCAGCGGAAACGACCGACGAGGGGTTCCCGATCGGGTATGCGGTTCCTGCAACCTTCGGTCAAGTTGGACAGATTCTTCTAGTTGCCGGTGACGTCGATGATG
>CALCBR010000033.1:0-41629 GCA_937897105.1 uncultured Acidimicrobiaceae bacterium
CGCGGTGAAGCGAAGGTTCGTGGACGTGTTCGACCGACAGAGGTGCGACCTAAGCGCGACAATCGCCGCTCACGTGGAAACAAAAACGGTGGCCAACAGCGGCGCGAACGTCAGGCATCTGATGCGTCGGGTAACAGCAAGCCGTCACAATCGCGCAAGAATGGCGGACAACGAACTACTCGCAATGCAAAGAATGAGAAATCAATGAATGATGAACAACGTGATCCGGTTGATCCAGCGGCAGTTGGTGAGGCAGCAGAAACGTTCATGACTGGTCTGGCCACCGCATTCGGTGTTGAAGCCACCGTCGTTGTTGAGCGAGAAGACACGGAGATCGAGGTAGCCATGAGCGGTTCCGACCTTGGTTTGCTAGTGGGGCCCGGAGGCCGCACGTTGACCGCCGTTCAAGACCTTGTACGGGTCGCTGCGCAGCGCCGCCTTGGAGACCATGACACCCATCTCCGCCTTGATATTGCGGGATATCGCGAGCGCCGGAAAGCGTCACTCGAAGCATTTGCTCGGAAGATTGCCCAGCAGGTGCGTGAATCCGGCAAAGCCCTCGCAATCGAGCCGATGGCATCACCTGATCGCAAGGTCATTCATGATGTTCTTGCCAGCGAAGAGGGTGTGTCGACAGCATCTAAGGGTGAGGATCCGAACCGTCGGGTCATCGTCTCACCAAGTTGAGCTCCGCCGTGTAGGGCGGCAATGTAATGACGATGGATGAACACCTCCTGGGCGTGCTGCAGCTCGCACAAGACGCTGGTGTCATTGGAAACACAGAGCTCTCTGAAGAAATCACTCGAGCGCGTGTATTTGTCGCTGCCCTTGGCGCCTGTCCAAGCAACGCAGCGGTGCTCGACATTGGCTCAGGGGGCGGCTTGCCGGGTCTTGTGATCGCTCATGACCGGCCTGATGTCCACGTCACACTGATTGACCGACGCGAAAAACGAACCGACCTTTTACAACGTCAAGCCACTCGCCTTCGCCGACATCAACCTGGACTTCCTATTGATGTGATGTGCGCAGATGTCCGCAACCTTCAGGGTGAGCGCACATTTGACGTGATTACGGCTCGAAGCTTCGGGTCACCCGAGGTCGTTGTTGAGAGTGCGCTTCCTTTACTCACACCGAACGGGCGGCTGCTGGTGTCAGAACCACCGCATTCAGATGGAACCCGTTGGCGTGAGGTGTTGTTGAGCGAGACGTCGGCCTCCGTAGAACTGTTTTCGCAAGACGCAGGAACAGTTGCTGTCATCACTCGATGAGACCAATGTTTCCCAGGAAACCACAAGCTGTGGATAACACTGTTGAAATTTCATAAATGAAACTGCGCGTCTTAACTTGAGGTTGAGTCAGAAATTGTTTCCCGGGAAACAATTCCGCACGCAATGGGTTGCGTAATCGGGTAATACGAGGCAAAGTGTCGTCGATGAGCGATATCTCACTGTCGTCAACACCTTCGCAGACTCCAGCACGCAACCTGCCTCGAGTGATTGCAGTTGCGAACCAGAAAGGCGGCGTCGGTAAGACCACGACCTCGATTAACACGGCGGCCGCACTCGCACAAATGGGGCTTCGGGTGCTCCTCATCGACATTGATCCACAGGCGAATGCAACAAGCGGCCTAGGTATTGATGTTCGGTCTCTCGACAGCTCAGTTCTTGACGTCTTAATTGATGATGCCCCGCTGGCTGAATGCCTCTGCACCACCGAAATTGACGGGTTGCAAGTGGCCCCATCGAATCTTCGTCTCGCAGACGCAGAAATGACGATGTATTCGATGTTGGCACGTGAAACACGGCTGAAGAGCGGAGTTGACGCAGTTGTTGACCAATTCGATTACATCATCATCGACTGCCCACCGTCATTGGGATTGCTGACACTCAACGCGCTGTGTGCTGCTCGAGAAGTATTAATTCCGATTCAATGCGAGTATTTTGCGCTCGAAGGCGTCGGACAATTGCTCGAAAACGTGCTTCGTATTCGCCGAAGCGGTCTGAACCCCACCCTTGAAGTGTCGTCAATCGTCTGTGTGATGTATGACGCACGGACAAATCTCGGTGAAGAAGTGGTTGATGAAATCCGCCAACATTTCGGATCAACTGTTCTCAAGACGGTGGTCCCACGCAACATCAAACTTTCTGAGTCGCCGAAATACGGGATGCCGATCATTACATACGATCCAATGTCTCGTGGCGCAATCGCGTATACCGACGTTGCACGGGAGGTGCACAATGGCTCGTAATCAACGACAGGGTAGAGGTCTAAGTTCACTCATCCCGGGCGGGATGGATGAAGTATTCGGGCGGAGTGATGACGCTCCTGCTCTCCGCGATATTCCACTTCAGTCCATCAGGCCGAATCCGCACCAGCCCAGGCGTTTGTTTGACGAAGACGGCCTTCAGGAACTAGCAGCTTCCATTGCCCAGATCGGCGTGCTGCAACCCATTCTTGTTCGCCCTGCAGATAGCGGGTATGAACTCATTGCTGGTGAGCGGCGTTGGCGAGCAGCAGGAATTGCTGCCCTTGAGGTGATTCCGGCGATTGTTCGAACCACCGATGACATGTCATCGATGGAACAAGCACTTGTTGAGAATCTCCATCGCGCAGATCTCACACCACTCGAAGAAGCGGCCGCCTACCACCAACTCATTGAGGATTTTGGCTTCACTCATGAGCAGGTTGCAGAACGAGTGGGAAAGAGCAGATCGGCAATCTCCAACGCGTTACGGCTGATGGCATTGCCCACTGAGATTCAGCAGTATCTTGGCGATGGCCGTCTCACTGCCCGACATGCGAGGTCGTTGCTATCTATCGATGATGCAGAAACACAACTTCGGTATGCGCATGAGGCGGTGAGCAATGAGTTGACGGTGCGGGAGCTGGAAGCACTCATTTCAGGTCAGAGTTCTCAACAGCCAGTGACGCAACCACCGCAACCCGCAGATGGGGCCGGGCTTGTCGAAGGAACGCGGCTGCGCGAGGCGGGTGTTATCGAGGTTGAAGAAGCACTTGCGCGCTGGCTCGACACCCGTGTTCGCGTGTCACTTGGAGCGTCGAAGGGGCGAATCGCGATCGATTTCGCTGACCTTGATGACCTTCGACGCATCCACCGAATCATGTTTGGGGACGAACCCTCAAGTGCGTCTTGAGGCTGCGAACCTCAACCTCTTGCTGAGCATCATCGCATCCACAACAATATGTATATACTGTGGATAATTCATCCGCAGACCGAATAATCAATATTTATACATCCTTTTAGTTAAATGTATGAATATTATTCATTAATGTCGTGAACCCACCGTTCGACCGCAAGAACCACACCCCGAACAATTGTCGGCGTCTGGGCAACAATGTCTGAGGTAGGGCCGAGACGCCATAACACAGCCGGCATACGAGTTTCCCTCAGGACTGGAAGGCGTGCTCCAATCACTTCAATATCTTCCCGCCTCAGCGGATACCGAACATCATGAGCGAGTTGCTCACTGAGCGAGCGACCCGCAGCAGATTCAAAACCAGGTACGGCGTAATACTGGATGAGCGATACCGGCTCGTTCGCGGCTTCGAATCCGATGTACACATCTGCTCGGTAGCGATTCGCAAGGGCTGCATGAGTTGATGCATCAGGGTCACCAATGACGGTGGCTGACGCGGAATGTTGACGAAGAGCAGTTGTGACCTGCCGGGCAAGAGCACCGAGGCCGCCATATTCACCGATCACGATTCTCAGGTGGCCCAGAGAGCGACGCCCAGAAGTCACGGCAGCAACTTCGCGAACCATGACGACTCCAGGGCCGGAGCCGGTATTTCGAGACAGCACATCAAGTGCTGAGACCGTGTCAGGACCACAGACTCCATCATCGGGGAGCCCTGAGTTTCGCTGGAGATCTTGAAGAGCGGCAGTGGTATCAGGCCCGTAAATGCCGTCGACCCGCCCGCAGTCGAACCCTAAACGGGCGAGAATTCGTTGTAGCTCGGCGACATCCTCACCTCGAAGATTTGGAGCCGTGAGCATGAGCAGCCGGTCACCAAGTGCCCAGCCAGACTCCACAAGGAGCGACCAGGTGAGTTCATCGCAACTGCCGGTAGGCGGGATACCTTGCGATGCCTGAAAAGAGGTCACCGCTTCTTTCGTCGAATCACCAAACCAACCGCTTTCGGTGGCCCGAATCGGATATGACGATCGAATAAGTCGCCGTTGGAGATCCCTGACGGCTTCGCCGCGCTCGCCGTGGGTTAGTGGGAATTGCCCAGAAATGTTCCGAACTCCTCGAGGAGAGCTGATTTGCTCTTCGCTCCGACAATTCGGTGAACGGCCTCGCCGCCATTGAACACGATCATTGTTGGGATACTCATCACCTGATACCGCATGGCGATATCAGGGTTTTCATCGACATTGAGTTTTGCGATCGTCATCTGATCAGCATTCTCCGTTGCGATCTCGTCGAGAATTGGAGCAACCATTTTGCACGGACCGCACCACTCTGCCCAGAAATCGACGACAACTGGAACATTCGATGCTCCCACGGTTTCGTCAAACGTGCTGGTGGTCAAATTGATGGATGCCATGTCATTTCCTTTGTGTTCCGCGAACTGAGAGAGCGTGATTCGAGACTACCGCGACGAATGCGGTCTTGTTTGGCATGAAGAGTTAATGCTGGCCCTCAAGCCAACGCTCTGAGTCGATGGCAGCCATACAACCCGAGCCGGCAGCAGTAATTGCCTGACGGTACGTGTGGTCTTGCACATCACCGCAGGCGAAGACACCCTCGATATTGGTGTACGACGAATCAGGTTGCGTCTGGAGGTAGCCGGCATCGTCCATGTCAAGCACACCAGCAAATAGATCTGTGTTTGGTCGATGGCCAATCGCAATGAAAAGACCAGTCACGGGCATTGTCGAAACCGACCCATCGACAGTGTTTGTCACCTCAACACCGTCAACCTTGTCGTCGCCATTGATCTTTGTCACCGTGTGATTCCACAGCACATCGATCTTCGGGTTTGCAAAGGCACGATCTTGCATGATCTTTGATGCTCGGAATTCATCGCGCCGGTGAATCAAGGTGACTTTTGATGCAAATTTCGTGAGGAAGGACGCCTCTTCGATTGCTGAGTCGCCACCGCCGACGACCGCAATGTGTTGATCACGGAAGAAGAAACCATCACAGGTTGCGCACGTTGAAAGACCGTGACCAATCAAACGTTGCTCCTCCTCAAGCCCCAACATCAGTGACCGGGCACCTGTAGAAACGATGACGGAGTCGGCGTGATACTCGGTGTCACGTACCCACACCTTGAACGGGCGAGAGGAGAAATCAATGTTGGTGACCTTCTCGGTGAGGAACTTTGCGCCAAACCGTTCGGCTTGTGAGCGGAAGTTCATCATGAGTTCTGGTCCCATGATGCCGTCGGGGAAGCCAGGGAAATTTTCCACCTCAGTCGTCAGCATCAACTGGCCGCCAGGCTGGTCACTTGTCGATGATGGCTCACCTTCAATCACAAGCGGCTCAAGGCTCGCTCGGGCGGTGTAGATCGCTGCGGTGAGACCAGCTGGACCTGAGCCGATGATGATGACGCGTTCGCGGGTGGGTTCCATGATTTCTCCAATCCGATGATCTCAAGAATTAGGTGTCGGGTGACCGACGACGACGCATCACAAGGCCGCCGAGAGTCAACATCAACAGGCCTGAGATGAGATAACTCACATACACCGACCGACTGTGGTCAATGCCGGTGTTTCCAGTTGCAAGACTGATGAGTGATTGCAACCCTCGAGTGAACATGATGAGGGCGATTGCAATGAGGGCGACTCCAATGATGAAGCCAATGAGGCCAAAGACGATGCCTCGAACAAGCTTGACAATGTTGTTGGTGACTCGGTCCCGAACTGTCCCAACGACTTGTTCTACACGATCAGCGGTATCGACCGCCCAGTCATCATTGGAGAACGGATTTCCGATCACCCAGTGGACTGTAGTGAAATCTTTGGGCATTCCTCGCCCTGCACAAAGAAATCGGTGCGATTCTTCTCCGATTGAGTGACACGGGCCGTCGATGAGAGAGCGCCAAGAAACTACTCGTCGCCAAGATCGACCCCGGCAAGAACTTCACAGGTTGCGACATCAATGGCGATGTACTTATTGAGCCCCGTCATTCTTGCCAACACGACGATGATCTCATCGAGTATGACCTCTGTGAGCAGTTCAACATTGTCGATCTCGCAGAATGCTGCGCTGGGAATCGTTGTCGCACCCTGCTCGAGCGCATTGCGGATGAAATTCGGCAACTCGTCGAGACTGATCGATTCCAATTCGTAGACGTCTCCGGCCATTTCCTCAGTCGCTGATTCGGCAACTGCCGCCATGTCGTCTGCCATCAACTCATCTTCGGTATCCGAGAGGTCAGAACCCAGCGCCGTGTCGCCCATCGACTCAACTTCGGGCGCCGCTTCGACCGCAGATTCCTCTATCGCTGACTCTTCCGCAAACGCAAATTCTTCAGATTCAGATTGCAGATTTTCTTCTGATCGTTCTCGAGAACTTTCTTGGACGGAAAGTTCCGCCGTATCACTCTGACCGCTGCGAAGCTGCACTAACGCTCCTGCGCCGATGGCGACAGTGAGGACGGCGGCTGCAAACTGGAGAACTCTCTGTGATCGGAATCGGCGTCGCGACTCAATGTTGACAACCGGCGCCTGAGATTCGTTGTCGAGGGCTTCAAGCACTGATGCAATGGTGTGATCTCGCTCGGTGTCGTTGACGACCACGTCATTGAGAAGAGCCGAGCGAAGACGTGCAACGACAGCCTCGTCGAGATCGCCATCATCTGGCGTCAACCGGTTGACGTCGTCATCACTCATTCGTTGTCTCCGTTGGTTAGACGTTCAACATCATCGTTTCGGTTCCCACGAAGCTGCTCGGCGAGCAGCGCTCGGCCACGAGAAATTCTTGACTTCACCGTTCCCGTCGCCACCCCGGTGAGATCAGCGATCTCTTGGTACTCCAACTCGAGGACATCGCGCAGAACAACCGCCCGGGCGAATTCGACGGGCACCGCGTCAAGTGCTTCACGAATGTCAGCTCGCACGTCACTCCATTCCATACCTGTGGTGATGTCGACATCGTCGACGGGTTCAACGTCAGTCCCGTCGGTGTTAGTGAGTG
This sequence comes from uncultured Acidimicrobiaceae bacterium, assembly GCA_937897105.1. Classification (GTDB taxonomy): domain Bacteria; phylum Actinomycetota; class Acidimicrobiia; order Acidimicrobiales; family Ilumatobacteraceae; genus Casp-actino5. Next base: position 7,170 of record CALCBR010000033.1, read on the forward strand.
TCGTGGTTGTTGGCCGCCGACGCTGCCGACGAAGTTCATCGAGGCAGGTCGTGGTCGCAACCCGATGGCACCAGGTACCGAATGCAGATTTCCCTTCAAACGAGGAGAGGCCTCGAGCAATTCGCAGAAGAGCCTCTTGGGTTTGGTCTTCGGCTGCGGTCCGCGACCCCATCATCCGCAGGCATACAGCAAACACCCGTTGGTACTGCTCGCCAAGAACCGTGCTGAGTGCATCACGATCACCCTGTTGGGCTCTCTGTAAGAGTTGCGAATCGCTCAGGAGTTCATGAGCCATTGCAGCTCACCGATTCGACCGCGATAAGGATTCGCCGAAGAACATGCGTCATCTGGACCGAGCTCTTTCAGCCAGACCGCAAGATGGGTTGAGGCTTCATTAACCGGCACCGAAACCGCGCCCGGATCAACTCCGTAACTCATCGATCCAACCTGAGTCCACGACTCCAGCGACAGCGGAGGTTCCACCGCGTCGGTTCGGTAGACCTCGATCTGGAAGGGGGCGTTCAGCGTTTCAAATTCAAGTCGTCCATTTGAAAGTTCGGGAAGTGAGACGACAAGACCGACTCCGGGCTTGGCACCCAGGTACTGATCGCTGTAGCACTCGGTCGACCACGCAGTGTCTCGACTTCCATCGGCAATTGCAAGCGGAGCCTGCGCGTCATTTTCTGATCCGTTGTCTCCATAGGGATCCCAGGCGCGAACGTCGATTGATGTCGAACTCATCACCACTTGGGTTTCGGGCGACAGAGAGTCTTCGACGTCTTCGAGGATGATGGGGTCATCACTATCTCGTTCGATAGCTGGAGCCGAGGTAACTGCGGGCAACGGCGAGACATTCGATGACGAGTCGGTATCTCGGTTTGACACGATGAGCGCACCGATGAGGAGTACTACCACCGACGCGGCGAGCCCGATCGGCAGCCAAGGTCGACGAACCGGCCGAGCGCTTGCGAGAGACGGATCATCAAACAGTTGAGGTGGCGTGGTTGCTTCAACTGGTGGTGGCGTCACCGTCGTAGTCACACGAGGCAGTCGACCCGATTCACCTGGTCGTACCGGTTGCGTCCGGGGTGCAGGAGGTTCGGTGGGAGTCCCATCAATTTGAGGTGGCGTCGTATCAACGCTCATCAATTCTTGACGCAACTCGCCGCCTGTCGCCGGGCGATGTGCGGGATTCCTCGCAAGCGTCCGGTGAATGAGGTTCACCAAATTGATCGGCAGCGTTGGCCGAAGATGCGCGAGGTCGGTCGGGTCACGCTGCAGACGAGCAAGGGCGGTGTCGGCATCTGATTGGCCAAGGAATGGAACCCGACCAGCGAGACACTCATAAAGAACCAAGGCAAGAGAGTAGAGATCGGCGCGACCGTCAAGTTTGTGACCCCGGACCTGCTCAGGAGAGAGGTACTTGGCGGTACCCATCATGACGTTGTCACTGGTGAGGTCTTCATCAACGCCGTCAAGACCCTTCGCAATTCCGAAGTCGGTGAGCAAAACTCTGCCATCTTCGGTGACGAGGATGTTGCCGGGTTTGACGTCGCGGTGAACGAAGCCCGCAGCGTGGGCAGCATCAAGAGCCGCTGCCACAGACGCACCGATGTGAATGGTGAGTTCGGGCCCAAGACGTTTTTGGCTATCGAGGACTTGACGCAGACTTCGTCCCTCCACCAATTGCATGACGACTGCCTGACGACCGTCATGTTCGAACACGTCGTGGACCGACACGATGTTCGGGTGATTGAGACGCGCCACAGCGATTGCCTCACGACGGAAACGCTCTGCGACAACGGCATCGGTTGCAAGATTGGATTTCAGCCATTTCACCGCGACCCGGCGATCAAGTTGCTCATCGATCGCCACCCAGACCTCGGCCATTCCACCTTGGCCAATGCGACGGTCGAGGCGATAACGACCAGCGAGCACTTGGGCGTTGTCGAGCTGGCCTTGCGCGCCGTGGGAGTCATCGAAGGAGGTCATGAACAACAGGAACGCTAGTGCCAGAGCCACCCGTGATTTGGGAATCTCAACCCACGGTCATCTTTCATGAACCCTCAGACGAGGGCATCTGTGTCTCAACCGGAGTGGCTGCGACCTTACGTTGGCGCTGTTGACGGAGGTGACTCACCCACCACGAGATCAGAACAAGGATGAGACCAAAGCCGACGAGGCGTCCAAAACCCGACAGCGTCATTGCTTTGGCAACAATTGTGACGCCGCTGACGACAGGTGTTCCGGCGGGAGAGAGCACTTCCACTTCGACATCAAATGAGCCGTTTGATCGGGCCTCGACGGGCACTTGAACGCTGCTTACTCCTGGAGGAAGTGTTTTGGCAAGCGGCTCGTCGGGGACAACGAGACGAGGCGCATTGAGACGGATGAGCACCTGTAGAGGTTCAGGCCCGCTGTTTTCGACAACAAGAGGAAGCGGCGTATCACGACCGGTGAGATTGACTGTGCCGCTCATCGGTACTGACACCCACTGTCGAACAGCAGACGTCTCATTGGTGATGACATCGATGATGTCGACAACATATTGCCCGCTGCCGCGCTGATCGAAGAGATCGTTGATGAGCGCGTTCCACTGCGCCACAGATTCATGATTTTCATTCAGCATTGAACCAGTGTCATCAATGAGTACTTGCAGCGCGTCGGCTGTGAGTTGGCGTTGAGCAAGATCAACTTGTGGCACCGCTGGCGTAACGATCGCCCGGTTGGCGGTGATCTGGTCGGGCAGTTCTGAAACCCGCATGAACTCCACTGTCGGATCGCTCGAGAGGAGCCGTTCGATCGCTTGAACGGTCTCAACGTCAGGGATGGTGAGGTCGGGTGCGGAGAACACCACGGAGCGCGCAAGTTCTGGCTGTTCGCGCCGGAGTTGCATGATGCGCGCAACGAAGAGAACAGCTTGGTCTTCTAGCGCGACGTCGGGGCGAGGAGCAATTTCGCTAACCGCTCCTGTGATGATCACCGGCAGAGAAATGGCCCCAATGGCGAAGAGCCCGGGCTGGGTGTCATCTAAACCGTCATGAGGCGCGCCGCCGGCGTAACTGTCATCGGTCATGATGAGGCGCTCTACGCCCTGAGACTTGAGAATATCGACACCTTCGGTGGTGATCGCGGAGGAGGTGATGGCGTCATCGGCGAGCCACACAGAACGAACCGGCGTCAGCGAAGGGAACGCCGCTTGTAGTGCTGCGTCACCGGCGTCGAGTTCGGAGATAAATCGCTCGTCGAGGCCGGCTGTTCCCGCTGCGAACGGATCAATCGATCGATACGGCAGCGAAAGAACTTCTCCTCCAACTGTTGAGATAAGACGATCAATGTCGCGAGCAGCGACCGCGGTCGGAAGTGTCTCATTCGCAAGCGATTCAGCAAGTTCAGGTGAGAGAGCGACAGAGAGCGGGACCTCGCTGTGTGCAAGGAGGTCAACAAGCAACTCAACGTCTTGCGCCGCCCGTGAACCGTCGCTAGCGGGCAGAGAATGATCACCAGGGACAGTCAACTGTGATCGACCAGCAATGTGCGTGGTCATCGCAACCGAGAGGGGCGAAGGGTTTTCTTGTCGCCAGCCGACATCGATGAGTGTGACGTCATGAGCGATCACTGCTGTTCCGCGAATCACTGAAACCGACACCGGAGTGATACCTGTATCGACATATTCGAGGACATCGTCGAGGTGAGCGCGATAACTCAATCGTTGCTGCAGAGGAACATCGACATTGACGGTGATCTCTTCTGTTGCAGCATCTCTTGTGGCGAACTGGTTGAGAGGCCCACTGATGACGTCGATGACATCACCGGGGTCACCATCGACGACATCGGTGAGCGGTTGCCCATCGAGTGGTCGGTGAATCGCAACCCGCAACATGAGTGCCGGTTCTTTGACCCCAGGTACGGCAATGACGATCGGAGCGGGCTCTTCTGTATCTGACGACGAGGTTGTTTCGCTGGCATCTGTGCCCGAAGACGAGTCGGGTTCAACCTGCTCGATCGGGGTAATCGGTGAAGGAACGGTGGTGACAACAGTTGGTTCGGTGATCTCCGGTGCCCGTGTGGTGAGGTCGTACGAGAGTTTGATCGTGTTGTTGGCGAAGAATTCTGATGTGGCCAGCCGTAAGCCTTCTGCTTCTGCGTCTTGGGTGATTGACGCGTCACGTTGAGATGGTTCCGCTGCTGCTGGTGCGACCAACGCAATAAGTCCGAGAGAGGCAATGCAGACCCCGGCTCCGCATCGAGACACACGCAAGGTCATGACGCTGTACCCACATCAAGTTCTGCGATGGTGAGTCGCTCGGAGAGTTGAGAGAACCCGATCTGTTTGTAGAGCGCTAACGCGTTGTCATTCTGCAGTGACGTGTTGACGAGGGCGTGATCACAACCGCGTTGGTGCATCCAATGCAAGGCGTCACACGACAGTGAAAATCCGATGCCACGCCCCTGATGGCGTCGTGCGACGGCAAGGCGCTGTAGGTAGCCGACATTATTGGTGTAACCCGATAGCGCAAACCCAATAACGACATCTTGGTCGTCGCTGCATCGGCGACTGCGCGAATGCAGGGTCGCTCGTTGTGTCTCGCGCAACGCCTCACGGTGTTGTCCCCATTTCGGACCGAACGCATCAAGGTCAACGGCTTCAGCATTGCGAAGGTGTCGCCGGCGAAGATGCCGTAACGCACCTTTTGGCCTTACTTGTGGAAGTGGGGCTGCAAAGTCAAACCTCAGCAATGCGAGTTCGTCGATGACATGAAACCCATGCGAGATGACCCGTTCAGCGGAGGTCGAACGAAGTGCACCGGTGCGAATCTTTCGCACCCCCTGTGACGACGCCCGATCGATGAGTGATACGAGTTCGTCAGTGTTGATATCGATCATGTGGTCGGCCTGCACCAACATGGCGATCGTTGGGTCGAAGGGCCACTCGTTGAGATGCAGGGTTGGCGATGTCGAGGCCATAGTGAACGCGCGTCGACGATGTCCGTCGTCAACAGGTTGGGAGCGCTCGGGTTGCATCGTCTTTGACGGTAGTCGCCATCGGCGACTTTCTGGCGACGGTGTCGGCGGTAGCCTTGCATGGGTGATCCCTGCCCGGTTTGAACCCGTGCTTCAAGAACTTTCTCCACTGGCGGAGCGTTTTAGAAGCGCGGGCCATCGTCTCTATGTCGTTGGTGGCACAGTGCGAGATTTGCTGCTCGGCGATGAATCATTTGGGGTATCTGACGACATCGACCTCACGACGTCTGCTCGTCCGGACGAAATCCATGCGTGTCTCGACGGGTGGGCTGATGCAGTCTGGAATCAGGGCGAGAAGTTCGGCACTGTGGGGGCGCGACTCGGAGATCGAGTACTTGAGATCACCACGTTTCGCGCCGAGTCATACACCGACGATTCCCGGAAACCACACGTCGTATACGCCGACGATGTTGAGACCGATCTCTCTCGACGAGATTTCACGGTCAACGCAATGGCTCTCGAATTGACGAATGACACACCGACACTCGTCGACCCTCATAACGGTGCTGTTGACCTGTTGCAGAGAGTGCTTCGGACACCGTTGTCACCGCAGGAGAGTTTTAGTGATGACCCGTTACGAATGCTTCGAGCGGCTCGATTCATTACCAAGTTAGAACTCGTTCCTGAAGAGGGATTGCTCGCTGCGGTCACCGAAATGGCGCCGAGACTTGAGATCGTCTCAGCCGAGCGCATTCGCGACGAATTCGAAAAGATCATCTGCACTCCCCACCCGACGGCGGGGCTGTGGTTTCTTGTTGAGACCGGGCTCGCAGAACTCTTCTTTCCGGAACTTCCGGCAATGCGTTTAGAGCACGACCCGATTCATCGGCACAAGGATGTGTTGACGCACACGTTCGCAGTTGTCGAGAACGTTCGGCCACACGATGAACTCGACGAAGAGTTGTGCAATTTTGATTTCCGTATTGTTCGGCTGGCCGCCCTGTTCCACGACATTGGGAAGCCTCGTACGCGTGGGTTCCAAAAAGGCAAAGGCACCACCTTCCACCATCACGATGTGGTCGGCGCAAAGATGACGAGAAAACGCTTGAGCGCATTGCGATTTTCAAATGACGATGTTGAGGCGATCACAGAACTCGTTGCCCTTCACCTGCGCTTTCACACCTACCGCCTCGGTTGGAGCGACTCGGCGGTGCGCCGATACGTGAGAGACGCCGGTGACTTGCTGAATGAACTCAATGTGCTGACCCGTTGCGATTGCACGACTCGCAACGAGAAAAAAGCTCGCACGCTGTCGAAGCGAATGGATGAACTCGAAGAACGCATCGCTGAACTCGCAGCAGAAGAAGAATTGGCGGCACTTCGGCCTGAACTCGATGGCAAACGGGTCATGGAGCATCTCGGTCTCACGCCTGGCCCTGAGATTGGTAAGGCACTCGCGTTCTTGATGGAAATCCGCCTCGAAGAGGGCCTCATTGGGGAAGAAGCGCTGTTGAAGCGGCTCGATGAGTGGTACGCCCTACAGCAATGATCCGGTTCCTGCAATCGTGTGATCACTAGCGTCTAAGTGTGGACGTAGGTTCGTTCTCGACTATCGCAACCCCGGTCGCAGTTGGCGTTGGCGTCATTGTGATCGGTGTGCTGCTGCTCGTTCGGGAGCGTCGTGGCTCGTCACCGGTAACTTCTTCTGACGGTCCAACTATTGGACTCTCGCAAACCAAGAACGACCCGCAACTCACACACAATTCAACTGCCCGAGCCCTACTCGACGCCCTTGACGAGGCAGTGTTGCACGTCGATCATGCCGGTGTCATCATCGAGGCAAACCGTGCGGGCGGCGACCTTCTTTCTTGCCCGGTGAGTTCAATCGTTGGATCGTCATTTGACGATTGGCTTGACGGTGCAGATCGTGGAGCTCTAGAGCCATGGATTTCACGTCTTCCGCAGGATGTGTCGGAGGGTCATGGTGGACCGCACTCGGCGGTCGAAGTCTCGGTAACGACCAGTGATGGTCGAACGGTGCCGATAGAGGTGACGGTGCAGCGACCTGATGACACCGGACCGATTTTGGTCAGATTGACCGATCGCGACGAGGTCGCTGGCCATCGGCGGGCACTTGATGAGGCACGCCATCGCTTTCATCAGGCCTTTCACTCGGCACCAACTGGCATGGTGCTTGTTCGTCTTGATGACGGACGAATCGTTGAGGCAAACGAGTCGCTGGCAGCGATGCTGCAGCGTTCATCTGAAGAACTTGTTGGTCGAACGCTCCGGGAGATCACCCACCCCGATGACGTTCGGGCGGCACAAACGCATCGGGCTCAACTCGAACTCGGCGTGATCGATTCGTATCTCATCGATCAGCGCTTCCGGCGGCGCGATGGGGCCTACCTCACGACCCGAACCAGAGTTTCCGTCTCTGAAGACGACGGCATTTTGTTTGCGATTCACCACATCGAAGATGTCACTGAGGAGCGACGTACTGCTGAGCAACTCACTCATGCCGCCCGACATGACGAACTCACCGGGCTTGCGAATCGTTCGTACTTCATGCAGGTACTTGAACAACGTCTCACCGGGTCTCGTCCCGGGCTTGTGGGGCTTTTGTTTATCGACCTTGATCATTTCAAAGTGGTGAACGACAGCCTTGGGCATGCTCGAGGTGACGAACTTCTTCGACAGGTCGCCCAGCGCCTCGAGGGGGCGGTACGCGAAGGTGATCTTCTCGCTCGCTTTGGTGGCGACGAATTTGTTGTGGTCTTAGATGGTCGAGGTGGTCCAGTTGATGCTGCAACCGCAGCAGAGCGTTTGCGGGCTGCTGTCCACCCGGTGGTGACCGTTGACGATCACGAATTTTTTGTGACGGTGAGCATCGGCTGGTCAACAAACCATGATGCTGGAATGTCGCCCGATGAAATGTTGCGGGACGCCGACGCAGCGATGTATCGAGCGAAAAGTCGCGGGCGCGATTGCGTTGAGGCCTTTCAGGTGGGGAGCCGCGAGTCGGGAATGCAGGCACTCCGAACCGTGGGCGAACTACGCCGAGGTGTCGAACGCGGTGAAATCGTGCCGTATTTTCAGCCAATTGTCGAACTACAGAGCGGACGCATCGTTGGATTCGAAGTCGTTGCACGCTGGCTGCATCCAGATCGAGGGCTCTTATCGCCAGGGGAGTTCCTCCCGTTCGCAGAAGAGTCAGGACTATTGGTGTCACTTGGCGCGTCGATGATGCGAAATTCGCTGTCGCAGATGGCGCGCTGGCGCGCGGCAGGACATTCATTTGCGAACGGTTCGGTTGCGGTGAACGTGGGAAGCCGTCAACTTGTCGACAGTTCGTTTTTGCCGACGGTGGTCGAGATTCTCGATGAGACCGGTGTTGACCCTGATTCGGTTTGGTTCGAGATCACCGAGTCGGCGTTGCTTGCAGACGCCCGCGCAGCAACGTCGACGTTGAGGGAAATTAGAGGGCTGGGTATCCACCTCAGTGTTGACGATTTCGGCACGGGGTACTCATCATTGACGTATCTCAAGCGCTTCCCGGTCGAAGCGATCAAGATCGATCGCAGTTTTGTGAGCGGTCTCGGTATTGAAGATGAAGATTCAACGATTGTTGAAGCCGTTATCCAGTTGGGAAGGGCATTGGGTCTTACGGTCGTGGCGGAGGGCGTGGAAAGTCCTCTGCAGTTGCAGCGGTTACGAGACCTCAACTGTGATCGAGGCCAGGGTTACCTGTTCGGTCGTCCGAGACCGGCAAACCTCATCGAAACCGAGCTCGCAAGTAATTGAGCGTCACCAAGCGACGGGCCGAGTAACGACCGCTATTGTCATGGCATGTCGGTTGTCGGCTCATTTTCGGTTGGCGCAATGCGCGGCTCAACCGACGGCGGCGGGGTTGTCGATCACCGGCTTGCTCGCCGAATGCTGATCAATCAAGTGCGCATTGGGCGTCTGCGCCGAGATGAGGTGTGCGATGCCCACCCTGAGCTCATCCGTGCCGCAGCAAACGTCGGAACCGAAACCGAAGCGGTATGTCCAATCTGTGAAGAGGACAATCTTCGCTTGGTGACGTACGTATTCGGTCATCGCTTGCCGGCCCACGGTCGGTGCGTGTCGTCGTCAAAAGAATTGCGTGAACTGTCGGTGACGGGGAGAGATCTGCGGGCATATGTGGTCGAGGCGTGCTGTGGCTGCCGGTGGCATCATCTGCTTCGCGTTGTTCCGGTGTGATGGCCCGGCGCTTCGCGCAGATCGCAGTCGTAGTGGTGGCAGCCCTGGTAGCCGCGTGCGGAGCCGTATCAACTGACGATCGTTCGGTGGATATGCCGTCTGGCCCGGTCGGGTTTCCTCGCCAGGTACTGCTGGTGGGTTCACAAGACGTTGAGGCATCAGGTTCCCTGCCGTTCGAGCGATGCGTGTGGGTCGCATCGACCGCTGAGCAGAGACGTCAGGGTCTCATGAACGTGGATTCCATGGGTGATGCTGACGGAATGGTGTTCGTTTACGACCAGCCAACCTCAGGGGCGTTTTGGATGAAAGACACATTTCTTCCATTGTCGATTGCGTTTTTTGGTGGTGATGGCTCGTTCATCGATGCTCTCGATATGTCGCCGTGTATGTCAGAGAGCGACTCGGACTGTCGGCGCTATCCGACTCCGTCGAATTATCTGCTCGCGCTTGAGGTGCAGCAAGGCGAGCTTCAGCGGTTTGGCGTTGGCGAGGGAAGCACTGTTGCACTGAATGACCGGAGTTGTTCGGCGTCGACAATGGAGGAGTGACACACCCCTCATACAAGATGACGCGTATGTCAAAGTTGGTGCCGTTAGCGATAGCGTCTTCCTTTCCATATCCACCCTGCTCCATCTCATCGGCTGCTACCGATGCACTGGGGCCAACGGTCACACAAGGTGGCCACGTCCGAAGGGAGTTAACTAGCACATGAATCGTGCCTATGAACTCATGGTGATCGTCGATGGCGATGTCGAAGATCCAGCGGCTCAGTCCTGGGTTAAGACCGTCTCCGATGGCATCACGTCAGCCGGAGGTTCCCTCCACGGCAAGCCTGATTGGTGGGGCAAGCGTGCTTTTGCTTATCCAATCAATAAGAAAGAATCGGGGTACTACCTCGTTGTCGAGTGTGTCGCACCAGCAGGTGCTCTCGATGAACTTGAGCGTTCCCTCCGTCTCGCAGACGACATCGTCCGCCACAAGCTCATCCGTCTTCCCGAGGCTGAAGCAGAGCGTCGCGGTATGACCGGAGCAGCTGCCTAAGAGCAGCGTACGAAGGGAGTCCCAGATGGCAACAAACACCATCACTCTGATTGGCAACCTCACCCGAGATCCTGAACTTCGATACACCACTGGTGGCCGTGGCGTTGCAAGCTTTGGCCTCGCGGTCAATCGTCGTTATCAGGTCAACGGCGAGTGGCAAGAACAAGTGTCCTATTTCAACGTCGTCTGTTGGGGTGATCTCGGTGAAAATGCCGCAGCCACCCTCACCAAGGGCAATCGCTGCATCGTTGCAGGTCGCATGGAACAACGCGACTACGAGACCAACGCAGGCGAGAAGCGCACCGTCTTTGAAGTAGTGGCCGACGAAATCGGACCAAGCCTTCGCTGGGCGACCGCCCAGGTGGAGCGCACCGAGCGTTCAGGTGGCTTTGGGGGCGGAGGCGCTTCAAGCCAGTCTCCACAAGCAGCACCTGATCCGGTGTACGGCGACGAAGAGCCGTTCTGATTTCACACAAACATTCGTAGTTTCATCACATTTGTCCAGGAGGACCAAGAACAATGGCGAAAAGCCCAGCCCGCGGACAGCGCGCACGAGATGCCGCTCCCCGCAAATTTAAGAAAAAGACCAGCCCTCTCGTTATCGAGAAAGTCGAGTATGTCGACTACAAAGACGTCGACCTGCTCTCACGTTTCATGAGTGATCGCGGCAAGATCCGCGGTCAGCGCATCAACGGCAATGATGTTCAGCAGCAGCGCGAGGTGGCAAACGCCATCAAGATCGCTCGCGAAATGGGGCTGTTGCCGTATGCCCGTCGAGTTGCGTCGGCTTCCCGTGGACGTCCATCGCGTGACGGCGGCCGCCCACGCAATGACGACAACGCAGTCGAGACTAATGACACCAATGAGACCGAAATCGATGAGATGGAAAACGATGAGGTGATGGAAGATCAGGTAGAAGACCAGGTTGAGGCCACCACCGACGACACCACCGATGACGGAGAGGAGGCCTGAGATGAAGGTCATTCTTCGCGATGACATGCAAGACCTTGGCAAACGCGGCGACATTGTCGACGTTGCCGATGGGTACGCCCGCAACTATCTCCTTCCAAAAGGCAAGGCGATGGTTGCAACACCTGGTGCAGTAGAGCAGGCCGCGAAAATGCGCCGTGCCCGTGACCTTCGTGACGCAAGCGATCGAGAGGCGGCAACAACCGTTGCGTCGACGCTCGTCCCGATGGTGTTCACCATTGAGGCCCGGGTTGGCAGCGAAGGCAAGTTGTTCGGCTCGGTGACTGCAGCTGATATCGCTGATGCGGTTGAGGCACAGTCGTCGGTTGCGATCGATCGTCGCAAAATTGAGATCGCCGATCAGATTAAGACAGCCGGACAGCACGTCGTTACCGCATCGCTTCACCCCGAGGTGTCGTTTCCGATCACCGTTGAGGTCGTTGCCTCGTAAGTCTTGGAGACACTCGTTCTGTGAATACAGCCGGCCTGGTTTCATATCGGGCCGGCTGTGTTGTCTTTACTGCTAAAACTACGGGTCAGGGAGAAGTTGTCCCCATGTTTATCCACAAGACAATCCACATGGTTTTCCACAGAGTTGTACCCCTTTCTTCCCACAGGCTCGACGTGAGAGAGTAGAGACCTCATGACCGACGACGCCCCGTTCCCACCACTACCACCCGACGAATCTGCTCCAGAGTCGGCCTTTGACAGCGCGCCGTCGCGTGGAAACTCAGGGCGTGGCAATGATCGAGGAAGTCGCCGGCGTTCGGGTTCGGCGGGAAGGGTTCCCCCTCACAATCTTGAAGCTGAAGAATCTGTACTCGGTGCGCTGCTGCTCTCTCGAGAAGCGATCGGAACGGTCTCTGAGCTCGGGCTTGTGCCTGACGATTTCTACCGACCGGCGCACCGGCATATTTACGATGCGGTGCGCTCTCTCTACGCAAGTGCCGGACCGGTCGACGTCGTGACCGTCGCTGATGAACTGCGGCGAGCTGGGCTCCTCGACGAAATCGGCGGATCAGAAAGCCTGCACGAACTGCAGAACATGACGCCTGCGGTTTCAAGCGTTGGGCACTACGCAAAGATTGTGCAAGACACGGCGCTACTGCGCCGACTCATTTTTGTCGCCGGCGATATCGCAGAGCTCGCCTACGGAGAGCCAGACGACGTTGCGCAGGCACTCGACGCAGCCGAAACCCGCGTGTTTGAGATTGCAGAAGATCGGGTTGCCGATACCACGCGCAGCCTCGATGATTTGCTGCCCGAAATTTTCCAACAACTTGAAGACACCTTTCACCGCGGTGACGTTGTCACTGGCGTGCAAACCGGCTTCGTCGACATCGACGAGTTGCTCTCAGGGTTGCAGCCAAGTGCGCTCTACATCGTTGGTGCGCGACCGGCGATGGGTAAGAGTGCGTTCGGTCTCAACATTGCGTCGCATGTTGCAATGAATTCCGGGGCGCCTGTGCTCGTGTTCTCACTCGAGATGGGTCACACCGAACTTTCGCATCGAATTCTTTCTTCTGAAGCTCGTGTCGACTCGATGAAGATGCGCAAGGGCAACCTGCAAGATACCGATTGGACGAAAATCGGAAAGGCCATCGGCCGCCTTGAGGTTCCGATGTTTCTCGATGACAACCCTCGTGTCACCGTGATGGAAATACGGGCGAAGGCACGTCGAATCAAAGCTCGTTATGGAGCACTCGGATTAATCGTCATCGACTACATCCAGCTCATGACCTCGGGAAGTTTTGCCGAGAACCGACAGCTAGAGGTGTCGGAGATCAGCCGAAACCTAAAGATCCTCGCCCGTGAACTTGAAGTGCCGATCATTGCGCTGAGCCAGCTGAGTCGCCGTCTCGAAGAGCGTTCCGATAAGCGTCCGATGTTGTCCGATCTTCGTGAGTCGGGATCACTCGAACAAGACGCCGACGTCGTCATGTTTTTGTATCGCGATGAGGTCTACAACCCGGAAACAAACGATCGCGCCAGCGCTGAAGTCATCGTTGCGAAGCATCGTGCCGGGCCGATCGGAACGAGGAAACTCGTGTGGCTTGGGCAATACACCCGATTTGAGAATGCCGCCCGAGGTGGTGTCTAAACAACTGCTCGATGCAGGCATACTCGTCTGGTGACAAAAGACCATGCAGTACAGATGCAAGGAGTCGTCAAGCGATTTGGCGACACCCTCGCACTCGATGGGGTTGACCTCGCAGTACCAGCGGGAGCGGTATATGGGCTCCTCGGCCCGAACGGAGCGGGCAAGACAACATCGGTCAAAGTGCTCACGACCTTGATTCGGCCAGACGCCGGCACAGCCACCATTGACGGCATTGATGTCGTGAAAAACCCTGACGATGTTCGTCGCCGAATCGGGCTCACCGGGCAGTACGCCGCTGTCGATGAGCGTCTCACCGCCCGCGAAAACCTTGTGTACATCGGTCGACTTTTTCACCTCGGCACAGCAGAGGCGCGTGTGCGCGCCGGCGAGCTCCTCGATCGATTCGACCTTGCCGATTCTGCAGATCGTGTGGTGAAGGGTTTCTCGGGAGGCATGCGCCGCCGGCTTGATATCGCAATGAGCCTCATTGCGAATCCGTCAGTGCTGTTCCTTGACGAACCGACCACTGGCCTCGACCCACGAAGCCGTCTTGGCATGTGGGATGTCATTGAAGATCTTGCAGCCGATGGAACCACCGTGCTGCTCACGACCCAATACCTCGAAGAAGCTGATCGGCTCGCCGAGCAGATCGTCGTGATCGATCAGGGCCGGGTCATTGCTGAAGGAACTCCAGATGAACTCAAATCTCGGACGGGTGGAGCACGACTCCAGGTCTCGATTGCACGCGCCGAAAACCGAGAGCTTGCGATGTCTGTGTTGACCCCGCTGTGCACAGGTCGCGTTGAAGTGCGTGACGACCGAACCTTCGAAGCACCAATTACGGCCGGTGACCGAGTTGTACCAAGCGTCATTCGTGCACTTGATGATGCTGGCGTCGACGTGCTCGATGTCGTTGTTCGTCGGCCATCGCTCGATGATGTCTTCCTTGCCTTGACCGGACACGTTGCATCGGCAGAGGAGGCAACATCATGAATCGGCTTCAGGCAACTCTCCACGACTCATTCGTTGAGGCCGAACGTCACCTTCGTGTGATTCCTCGCAATATCGAATTGCTGATCTTTGCGACGATCCAGCCGATTATGTTTCTTGCGCTGTTCGCATATGTGTTTGGCGGGTCGATCTCGATTCCCGGGTTTGATAACTACGACCAGTTCCTCATGCCAGGAATTTTCAGCCAGTCCCTTGTCTTCGGGTCAGCGTTCACCTCGATTGGTCTTGCAGAAGATCTTTCGAAAGGCCTTGTCGACCGTTTGCGTTCACTGCCGATGAGCCGTTCGGCAGTCATCATCGGTCGCACGGTGAGCGACCTCGTGCGCAACCTTCTCACGTTTGGTGTGATGCTCGTAGCCGCATTCTTGCTCGGTTTTCGGTTTGGAGGTTCGGTCGCCGATGCGGTGCTTGCTACCGGTTTACTCGTGCTGTTTTCGTATGCGTTGAGCTGGGTACAGGCGCTGATTGGGCTTGCGGTCTCATCGGTCGAGGCTGCGAACTCGGCCGGATTCATTTGGATGTTTCCGTTGACGTTCGTGTCGTCAGCGTTCGTTGACCCATCGACGATGCCGGGATGGCTAGAGGCGGTAGCGAATGCGAACCCGTTCACCGTGGTGACCAACGCAGCGCGGTCGCTCTATAACGGGCTTCCTGTCGGAAATGACGCCTGGCTTTCGCTCGCCTGGTCGGTTGGCCTCATCGCTGTGTTTTCAATGATTGCGACTCGAAAGTTTTCGCGTTCGACATCTTCATAGCGAGCGCAACATCGGTTAGCTCAACAGTTCTGTCGCCCGATCGCGCAGTTCGGTCAACCTGATCTTCACCCCGTTCGGCCCATCAGTGATGGGAAATTCATCAAGCGATACGACCCTTACCGGCACTTTGTAGCGGGCAAGTCGACTGCGGCAATGCTCGATGACCTCGTCTTCACTGATGGTGGCACCCTCTTCGGAAATCACGAATGCCACTGGCCGCGACCCGGTCTCAAGACCAACGGCTACGACTTGGGCATCGGCAACTCCTGGAGCACTGCACAGTGCTTCAGCGATTTCTGCCGGCGCAACAAGAAATCCTCCCAGTCGAAGAATGTCGCCGAGTCGTGAGATGTAGTGGAAGGTTCGGTCGTCATCCATCTCGGCGAGGTCGCCCGTCTTAAACCACACGACACCGTCGTCATCAGTCACCATGTACTGGGCGGTGAGTTCGTCGTCGACGGCGTCACCACCCTCTTGGAGGTAGCCGGCGAAGAGACTTGGCCCACGAAGTTGAAGTTCGCCATCAACAACTCGCGCTGAGGCTCGAGGCGACACGAGCATGCCACCCGCACGAGACCTTCCGTCGCTATCGAGTTGTGGGTCGCGGAGCGAAAAGAGAGCTTGCACCTCACTCATTCCGTACAGCCCGGTCAGGGTTGCACCCTTTGCTTCCGCTCGGGAGACGATGTCACTCAACGACGTGTTGAACTGGGCGTATCCGCTGATGCGGAGATGAGAGAGATCAGCGTCGGCGAGTAAGAGCCGATGGAACATGTCATCGCTTCCGTTCATCGCAGTGATCTGCTCACGGTGGGTGAGCGCTGATGTCCCATCAACAGAGAACTGGTTGACGACGACTCGGGCTCCAGAGGCAACCGCCGCAATGAGGCTGCTGAGGCCAAAGGTTCCACACAACGGGAGTGCCATCAGAATGGTGTCGGCGTTCGAGTATCCAAAATGATCGACGATGTCAACGGTGTGTTCAATCACCGAGCGTTGATGATGCAAGACCATCTTTGGTTTCGATGTTGTACCCGACGTCGTGAAGATGATGAACGGAAGATCTTGCGCATCTGCGCACACATCGGGCTCGACATCGCCGTGATGAGAGAGCTGTGGATGGCGGGCTCCTGATCGAGCGACAAGGTCATCAACTTCGACTTGCGAATACTTCGTGTTCACCGCGACGATGACGATTCCTCCAAGCGCTGCCGCAAGAAGTAACTCAAGCGCTTCGATGTCATTTCCTCGGTGTAAGGCCAGTCGATCTCCTTGAGCAAAACCTTGAGCTCGTAGTTGACCGAGGCGCTGTTTGGCACGACGAACAAGTTCTTTACTTTCAATCTCTTCTCCGTTGTCGAAGACGAGAACAGCATCAGACATCGAGAACAGATCTGCCACGTTCTGAAAAGTTGTTTCACGAATGGATGCCATACTGCAGTGTCGCACGGCAGACTGTTGAGATGTTCCTCGGAGAGGACCTCATTGCGTGGTTGCTGCTCGCGCTTGGTGGCGCGTTGTGCATCGGAAACCTGCTCGCGCTCGTTCGACCACCGACACCACCAGCAGGCTCGGTCGAAGCATTGACCGACGGCCCGCCTCCTCGACCTCCACTGTTTCGCAGTTTGTTCTACGCAGTGCTCGGTTTCATTGCCTCAGTGTGGTCACTTGCCACTCTGATCTCCGGGTAGTTCACCATGGCGTCAAAACCGCTGCAGTTGAAGTTCGTGCAGTCAGCTACGAGGGTTCATCAACTGCCAGAACTCGGCCCAGAAGTCGCCTTTGTTGGTCGCTCGAACGTGGGAAAGAGTTCACTGATCAACGCCCTCGCCCATCAGCGTCAACTCGCACGAGTGTCGAATACTCCCGGTCGCACCCAGTTGATCAATGTGTTCTCGCACGTCGCCGGGGGAGCAGTCGTCGATTTGCCGGGTTACGGGTATGCGAAAGTTCCTGGCCACATTCGTGGTGACTGGTCGTCGATGATCGAGGGTTACCTTCTTGAACGCAAAGAACTCGTCATGGTGTTTGTGCTCGTTGATGGGGAGATCGGACCGACCCAGCTTGACGTGCAGATGCTTGAGTGGTTGAGGTATAACGACGTCCCTCACACCGTTGTTGCGACGAAATCCGACAAGGTGAAGTCGGCAAAACGCCAACGCCGGAAACGTGATCTGGCCGAGGGATGCATGCTTGAACAAGGTGACATCGTGTGGGTGTCGGCGTCAAAAAACGTCGGCATTGAGCGCTTGCGTGACCTCGTCATCAGCCACCTGACAATTTGAGTGCCCCGGTGGCGAAAACGTGTCGCCACCGATGACAAGTTGCTCTGCCTCATCGGTAAAACTAGGCGTTCTATGCCTACCGCACTGATGCAGCACTATTTGTCGACGTGGGAAGAAATGGCGGCCGATGGCAGCCAATTCGAAATGACCGACATCACCGTTCGCGGGGTTCCGATGCGCGTGTTCAAGAATGCGCCACCAACAATGCGTGCCTTTTGGGAACTAACCGCCGGGTACGCCGACCGAGAGTACATCGTCTACGAAGATGAGCGTTTCACTTACGCCGAGGTTGCAGCATCGGTTCGTTCGCTCGCCCATCACCTTCGAGACGCCCACGGCGTAGGCAGTGGCGATCGGGTCGCAATCTCGATGCGAAATTTCCCCGAGTGGGTGATGACGTACTGGGCAACGGTGTCACTTGGTGCAGCCGTTGTTGGCATGAATGCATGGTGGACGTCAGAAGAGATGAAATTTGGTCTCAACGACGCTCAGCCGAAGGTGGTGATCGTCGATGATGAACGCCTTGAGCGACTGTTGCCGGTGCTTGACGAGATTCGCGCCGACGTTGCCCTTCATGTGATGTCGGTGCGCAGTGACCGCGACCTTCCCGACAACTGTTCACGTTGGAGTGACGTTGTTGATGCGTCGAACGCACCGGCAGAGCTGCCTCCGGCCGATATCGACCCCGACGACGATGCCTGCATTTTCTACACCTCAGGAACGACTGGTTTCCCGAAGGGCGCCCAACTCACCCACCGAGGCTCGGTACACAATGTGATGAATCTTGTCTTCATGAGCCTTACTGCTGCTGCAGCTGAGGCAAAAGCAAAGGCTGCAGGCGATATTGAAGGCAAAGAGATGGGCAATCTCACCGACCCGGCCAGTCAGCCGGTGTATATGGCGCCAACACCGTTGTTCCACGTCACGGCGAACAACTGCCTCCTGCAGCCATGCACACTCGTCGGTGGAAAAATCGTGCTCACCTACAAATGGGATCCAGGTCGTGCCCTCGAACTCATTGAACGCGAAGGCGTCACCACCTTCTCCGGTGTGCCCACAATGAGTCGAGAACTCATTTCGCATCCAGACTGGGAGACCCGCGATACGAGCACGGTGCAAGGTATGGGCGGTGGCGGTGCAGCAGTGCAACCCGACCTTGTCGAAAAGATCGATAAGAGCCTGTCGAATGGTGCACCGTCAACCGGCTATGGACTGACCGAGACACACGGCATCGTGACCGCCAACGCAGCGAAGTTCTTCATTGAGAAGCCTGCGTCATGTGGTCGCGTCGTACCGGTCTGCGATGTCAAGCTCGTCGATGACGATGGAAACGACGTCGCTATCACCCCAGAGGCGCGCGGGCAATTGTGCGTGCGTGGACCGGTCGTGGTGAAGGGGTACATCAATCGACCTGACGCAACAGCCGATGCGATTCGCGACGGATGGTTTAACACTGGCGATGTCGCAATGGTTGATGACGACGGGTTTCTCTACATCGTTGACCGAGCCAAAGACATGGTGTTGCGCGGTGGTGAGAATGTGTACTCAGCAGAAGTTGAGGCGGCCATCTATCAGAACGAAGCGGTTGCAGAGGCTGCCGTGTTTGGTGTTCCAGACGACCGCCTTGGAGAAGAGGTTGGTGTCGCTATTCACTTGCACCCGAGCGCCTCGCTGTCGGCCGAAGCCCTTCAAGAGTTCTTGGGTGAGCGCATTGCAAAGCACAAGGTGCCTCGCTACGTCTGGATTCTCGATGAGAAACTTCCGCAAAACGCGAACGGCAAATTTTTGAAGCGCGAGTTGAAAGAGCGGCTTATCCCGACGTTGTGAGTTCGACGGTGTCGCCGTTCATTTCGACGGTGAGTGAACTACCTTCTGCGGCCTTGCCCTCGAGGATCATGATCGCAGCACGGTCACCGATTTCTCGTTGAATCACTCGTTTGAGGGGTCGTGCACCGAACGCCGGGTCAAACCCAATTTCAGCGAGAGCATCGAGAGCATCGGGGGTCACCTTCAGTTCGATTCGTTTGCTGTCCATGAGTCGAGCTTGAAGACGTTCAATGTGAATGTCGACAATGTGACGAAGATCAGATTGAGTGAGTTCACTGAATCTGATGATGTCGTCAACCCGGTTGAGGAATTCCGGCTTGAAGAACGATGACGGATCTCCGGCAAGGTTCGAGGTCATGATGAGAACAGCGTTCGTGAAGTCGACGGTTCGACCTTGACCATCGGTGAGACGCCCGTCGTCGAGTACCTGCAGCAAGACATTGAACACATCGGGGTGTGCTTTTTCGATTTCATCGAGCAGCACCACCGAGTACGGGCGCCGCCGAACAGCTTCGGTGAGTTGGCCACCTTCGTCGTAGCCGACGTATCCGGGAGGTGCACCGATGAGCCGGCTCACCGTGTGCTTCTCCATGTATTCACCCATGTCGATGCGCACCATCGCCCGTTCATCGTCAAAGAGGAACTCGGCAAGTGCCCGAGCAAGTTCGGTCTTGCCGACTCCGGTGGGCCCGAGAAACATGAATGAACCGATTGGTCGGTTCGGGTCGCTGATACCGGCTCGACTGCGTCGAACTGCGTTGGCAACAGCGGTGACCGCGTCGTGCTGGCCGATCACTCGTTGATGTAACGACTCTTCGAGATGAACGAGTTTTGCCATCTCGCTTTCCATCAGTTTTGCCATCGGGACGCCGGTCCACTTGGCGACGACTTCAGCGATGTCTTCTGCGTCGACTTCTTCTTTCAGCATTCGGGCTGCCACTTGAAGTTCGTCGAGGTGTGCAGTTGCTTCGTCGATGCGACGTTCGAGTTCGGGAATTCTGCCGTAGCGAATTTCGGCGGCAAGGTTGAGATCCGTTTCTCGTTCGGCCTGGCTCCGCAGTTGCTCAAGTTCTTCCTTAAGGTTGCGGATCGCCTCGATGGCCTGCTTCTCGGCTTCCCACCGTTGTTTCATGGTTGAACGTTCTGCATTGAGTGATGCAAGTTCGTCGTGCAGATGGTCGAGGCGCTCTCGACTGATGTCGTCGTGTTCTTTTTCAAGAGCGACTTGTTCAATTTCGAGTTGCAGGATGCGGCGTTCAACAATGTCGATCTCGGTCGGCATCGAATCGATTTCGATACGCAGTTTTGATGCTGCCTCGTCGACGAGGTCGATGGCTTTGTCGGGAAGAAATCGGTTGGTGAGGTAACGGTTTGAGAGCACGGCCGCGGAGACAAGGGCAGAATCTTGAATGCGTACGCCGTGGTGAACCTCGTAGCGCTCTCTGAGCCCTCTCAAGATGCCAATGGTGTCTTCGACGGTCGGCTCGCCGACGTATACCTGCTGGAACCGACGCTCGAGAGCTGGATCTTTTTCGACGTATTTGCGGTACTCGTCGAGGGTGGTGGCGCCGATGAGATGAAGTTCGCCTCGGGCGAGCATTGGCTTAATCATGTTGCCGGCGTCCATTGCGCCTTCCGAAGCGCCGGCGCCGACGATGGTGTGGAGTTCGTCGATGAAGGTGACAATTTCGCCGGCAGCATCGGTGATCTCTTTGAGAACGGCTTTGAGGCGTTCTTCAAATTCACCTCGGTATTTTGCGCCGGCGAGCATCGAGGCGATATCGAGTGAGATCAGACGCTTTCCTTTCAGCCCTTCGGGCACATCCCCGTCGGAAATTCGTCGTGCGAGCCCTTCTGCAATGGCGGTCTTTCCGACGCCTGGTTCACCGATGAGCACCGGGTTGTTCTTTGTGCGTCGGCTGAGCACTTGAATGACACGACGGATTTCGTCGTCGCGGCCGATCACCGGATCGATCTTTCCTGCCGCAGCTTGAGCGGTGAGATCATGTCCATACTTTTCGAGTGCAGCAAATTTTGCTTCAGGGTCTTGATCGGTGATGCGGTGGTTGCCGCGAACATCTTTGAGCGCTTGCAACATTTCTTCTGACCCAACACCAACTCGCTGGTTCATGGCGAGAAGGAGGTGCTCAACTGAGAGGTAGTCGTCTCGTAGATCTTTTCGATAGGAGTCCGCGTTGTCGAAGACGTTCGACAGTTCGCGATCCATGCGAGGCTCGTCGCCTCCTTGTGCTTGTGGCAGCTTTGAGATCGCCTCGTTGGCACGGTTGGCGACCATGCCGGGGGCTTGGCCGAGTTTTGAGAGAAGAGCGGCTGCAACGGTGCCCTCCTGTGATGCGATTGCAAACAGGAGGTGATCGGCGGTGAGTTGGGGGTTTGCGAGTGACCTCGCAAGGTCGCCCGCCTCTGCGACCGCCTCTTGGGTTTTTGTCGTCCATTTTTTTGGATCGAGTGCCATGTGGATAACTTATCGATCCATTTTGCAGAAACCTACAAATGTTGAGTCATTTCGACTAAAGTTTTCTTAGTTAAGAGACTGAGAAAACGCGAAAATCGTTATCGATGCTGGCTTAAAAGGCATCCGCAGGAATCGCGTAGAGCGTCTCAGATGACATCTTTACTGCACTCGCCCAGCCTTGCGCCGCCGGCAACAATTGCTCACAGAAAAACCGAGCGGAGGCAATTTTCGCGGCCTCAAATTCATTTGACGGGTCGAGTCCGACAACGCTCCCGGCGAGGAGACCCGCACATACGGTCGTTCCAAGCATTCGAAGATACGGCGTCGATGACGCCAGCAGGCTTGCGGGATCATTGCTCGCAACGCTGACGAGATGCTCAGTCGCCTCCCGACTGCTGGAAATGGCTTCGCGCATATTTTCTGCGGCGGTAGCCATGCCGTCGACCTTGGCAACATCATCGAGCATTGACTCGAAACGACTGAGTTCGTCATGCACGACTCCACCTGAACGCATTCCGAGCTTGCGGCCAACAAGGTCGGCTGCTTGGATGCCATTTGTTCCCTCATAGATCGGGAGGATCCGAGCGTCGCGATAGTGCTGCGCAACTCCGGTTTCTTCGACGTATCCCATGCCACCAAAAATCTGGACGGCTGAAGAAGTGCACTCTTGGGCAACATCAGTGCACAGCGACTTCGAAAGTGGAATGTAGAGGTCAGCCTTTTCGCGCCATGAGCGAGCGGCCTCGGTATCAGTAGCGGCTTTCGCCATATCGAGAAAGGCCGCGTTCGTGTATGTCAGTGCCCGCATTGCGTCGATCCATGCACGCTGTGTCATCAACAGACGGCGAACATCTGGATGCTCAACGATGAGGCTTTGCTCGCCAGCAGGAGCACCAATTGCACGACCCTGGCGACGTTCGTTCGCGTACTGCACCGCATCTTGGTAGGCGCGTTCGGTGATGGCAAGACCTTGCAGACCGACAGAGAGGCGGGCGTTGTTCATCATCGTGAACATGTTGCGCATGCCTTCGTTTTCTTCCCCGACGAGCCACCCGATGGCTCCGTGGTTTTCGCCGTACGACATCACACACGTCGGCGAACCGTGGATACCGAGTTTGTGCTCGATGGATACGCAACTCACGTCATTCTTTTCACCGATTGAACCATCGGCATTCAAGAGGAACTTCGGAACAAGGAACATTGAAATTCCTTTAGTTCCGGGAGGCGCTCCGGGTGTGCGTGCGAGCACGAGGTGAATGATCTGGTCGGTCATGTCGTGTTCACCGAAGGTGATCCAGATCTTCGTACCGGTGATCTTCCATGAACCATCGGCATTTGGTTCAGCCTTTGTTCGCACCGCGCCAACATCGCTACCCGCTTGTGGCTCCGACAGGTTCATCGTGCCTGCCCACTCACCGGTGAGCATCTTTGGCAGATACGTCTCTTTCTGTTCCTGCGAGCCGTGAGCCTCAATAGCGTCGATGGCACCTTGCGTGAGGAGAGGACACAGCGCCATCGACATGTTGGCACTGTTCAGCATTTCTTGAACAGCGAGTGCTGTCATCCACGGAAACCCGGCTCCGCCGTACTCGGCATCGAATGGCATCGCTCCAAATCCCGATGCGACATACTGCGCGTAGGCCGGCTTAAACGACTCAGGGATGGTCACCGATGCGTCAGCATGCCACTGGGCCTTTACGGTGTCGCCATCTTTATTGGTTGGGGCAACTACCTCGGACATGAATCGTCCGACCTCTTCGAGCACGCCGATAACGGTGTCGGAATCAACATGAGAGAACAGTTCTTGGTCAAGAACCTGGTCAAGTCCCGCAACGTTGGTCAGCGTGTGTGCGATGTCGGCAATGGGAGCGCGATAGTCAGCCATGACCTACATTCTGCCAGTTATTCGCTTGCAGGGCTCTAAGAAGTTGAAGGTTTCGATGGTTACGGTCGTTGTTCGCGTTCGTGAAGAAATTCGCTGATCGTTCCACCGACGCGCTGCATTCGACCATAAAAGTGGGCGATCTCAACGCCATCTTGATTGGTGACGACAGCATCATGGAGACTCGGGCGCTTGCCTTTCCACCGAGTGGTGCCAATAGCGGTGAGACGATCGCCCGGGTAGGCCGACTTCACCCACTCGATCGACCCGTTTGTCGCAAGTGCCATCTCGTCGTGACTACTTGCTGACATCGCCATTGCCGTGTCGGCAAGGATGAAGACAACACCGCCCTGGCAGACGCCGGCACCGTTCGTCATCTCTTCGGTCACGGTCATCTCAATCACGCACCGCTCATGATTCAACTCAACCATCTCCATGTTGAACATGTTGAAGACACGGTCGAATTTCAGCAGACGTCGAACGAGGGCTTCGGGGTCGCTCATGTTCGAAGGTTAGACAGTGTCAGGCCGACGACCGGAGCCAGTCGGCAATGTGGTTGCCCGATCGATCGAGCTGTTTGTATTCAGCGATTGGTACCGGCATCGACTCGATTGCGTCAGCAAGAGCAACTGCCGACATCTGATCGACATCAACCAGATCAGGCAAAGGCAGTTGATGGGTTCGAATCGTGAACAGCACGCAGTTCGTTCGTGGAAATCGACGCAGCGTCTCCCGTTCGATTCTCAAGTGGTGGGCGCTCGCAGGTGCATCGACAGGTCGAGGAGCTGCAGTGCCGTCAACTGCTTGATAGAGATCATCGGTGTCGATAACACCCCACCCCAGGCGCCACATCGGGCGATCAGGTGTGAGTCGGCGAAGCACGTCATCGATCACCGGGCCAAGCTGCTCATTGAGAAGCGCTACCGGTTCATGAACTTCCGACATGCTGAGACCAAGTTTCGATTGGAGATCCCAGCGATTCGGAAAGCAAACACTGCCGGCACCAAAGACCAATCTCTCGTCACGTTCCACCATGAGCACGAGATCTTCTTGAATGAGTCGACCTGCTGCATCAAGAGGATGCAGATCTGCGTCGACCTTGACAGTCGCCGCGTGCGAAGGGTGCACTTCTTGGAGATGTGCGACGAGTACCTCAAGCACTTCTTGAGCTTCGTCTTCAGTGTTGTCGAGCGCGCAGAACGCCGTCGACGGATGCGACGACATAATCTCCGCTTTTTGCGCAAGTTCGTGAGCAGCATCGTCGCCAATTTCGATCCATCGCTCGAGGTTGAGCGGTCGAACACCGAGACGCCACCGAAACTCACCGGTGGTCTCACGCCAAGGCTCATAGGGCGGACGGCGTGTCATGTTCAGTGTTGGCGACGACGAATCGCAGCCGCATGAGCAGGAAACCCCTCGTGATCAGCAAGAGCGATGATCGACGGAGCCATCCGTTCGAGAGCATGTTCATCAGCTCGCGCAACTGCAGTTCGTTTCAGAAACGCCTGAGCGGTGATGCCCGAGGAGACATGAGCGAATCCAGAGGTGGGCAGTGACGCTGGGCAGCCGATCACGAAATTCGCTGCAGAGAACGGTGTGTGTTGGCCAATGAGCATTTCACCAGCGTGATCAATTTGGTCGACACAGTGCTCGACATCGGTTTCGCGAACTGCGATCTGAAGGTGCTCTGGCGCGTAGGCATTCGCGACGGTGCACGCGTCGTCGATGTTGTCGACAACGACACATCCACCGTTCGGGCCGAGCGCAGCTCGAGCAGCCGTTGCTCGAACCTCGGGAAGATCAGCGAGCTGACGATGCAGTTCTGCATCGACGCTCTCGGCAAGCGTTGACGATGGCGTGACGAGAACGACTGAGGTGTCAGTTCCGTGTTCGGCCTCGATGAGAAGGTCAGCGGCAAGTCGCATGACATCAGCAGAGTCGTCGGCAATGACAAGCGACTCGGTTGGGCCAAGCAACATCATCGTCGAGACGCCGTGTCGCTGCATCTCAACCTGCGCAATCGTGACAGCGGGTGACCCTGGCCCAACGATCTTTCGGACCCGAGGTATTGACTCGGTGCCGAAGCCGAGCGCGGCGATGCCGGCGGGGCCATTGACCCGAAAGATATTGCGAATGCCAAGTGTCCGACAGACGTGAACGACAGCGGGGTCGACCTCACCCTGACCGCCTGGCACCGGAGGGACAACAACAGCGATTTCAGGAACGCCAGCAACAATCGCAGGAACGGCGAGTTGATACGTCACGCTCGGATACGACGCTTTACCTGACGGCGTGAAGAGCCCGGCAGAGGTAATCGGTGTGATCTTCTCACCGATGGTGAGGCCGGGTTCGCTTTCGAATGACCATGACGACGAGTGTTCGAGTTGACGCTCATTGAAGATGCGCAGGTGCGTAATCGCATCGTCAATAGCGGAGGCAACCTCTTGTGAAACCGTTGCCGATTCGTACTCGTCATCGCTGAGACGCAGAGCATCAGGAGACACGGTGATGCCATCGAAGCGATCGAGAGCATCGCATACCGCCTCATCGCCTCGTTCACGAACGTCATCGATGAGTTCTCCGATCGATGCCCGTAACGACGGCTCAAAAATGTCGTCGAGGCCGCGGTGGAGAATCTGTTGTCGGGCAGCGACATCCATTTCTGACCAGCGTTGAACTCGAAGGACACTCACAGACTCCAAGTTATCGACGCAACCGCCTCGGTGGGTCGGTTGTGATCAAGGCGATAGATTCACAGTGCTCACTCGGGCGAGTGGCGGAATGGCAGACGCGCTGGCTTCAGGTGCCAGTGTCCGTAAGGACGTGGGGGTTCAAGTCCCCCCTCGCCCACCAGCTTTTAGTTGAAATGGTGCATCAGAATGCCGATGCTCCATTTCAACGTCTTTAATGGGCCGCCTGAAGTTCCGATAACCTACGTCCAGTGGGTAAACAAAGATTTAGAAGTTTGCCGTCCCGTGTTCGCAATCGGGCTTTTCCAAAATCTTTGACTCGAGTCCCAGTTGAATCTCTTTCACATGCGATGGAGCGCCTGAGACTCCAAGGGGGCAAGAAACAAGCGGTTGCGATCGGTCGAACAACCGTCAGGCAGGTACCAGGCTCCGGGATGGCCCATCGGAACCTCGTCCGGGCCCTCTTAACTGAGCCAATCTCGACTGACGAATTAAGCGAAGCCCGCCAAGTAGCGGAAACCATGGTTCGGCTGTGGGACGACTCGACTGTTTCAATGCTGTATGCCGAGGTTCTCGTCCAACAAATCAACCTGGAAGTTACGACTCCAGATTTCCTGCAATCCGCCGTCAGCTTCATATCGTCGTTCCCTGAGCGGAGATTGTCAGCAGCCCGACGTCTTCTCAATCATATTATTGATATCGGCGATGACAGTCTGCTTCGAGCTTTTGTCTGGGGCCTCTTTGAGAATGTTCAGAACAGCGAGTACGTGTTCCTCTCATTTGAAATGTTCTTGAAAATTGGGGATTTGGAGGCTGCAGCATCTCTGCTGGATTTAGCGGAGCAGAGCGAACTCGTGGAACCTAACGGACTCGATTTGCTCCGAGTTGACTTACATACCGCAAAAGGGTCTACGGATGATGCACAAGATATTCTGAGCGCGATACCGCCGACGCGCCCCAACGGTTACTCCGAAAGATACGTCAGTTTACTTTCAAGCCAAGGGCGCTCCGCCGACGTCTTGACCTATTTAGATTCAACCCTCCATAGCTTGAGCCAGGAAAGAGAAGCTTGTATCCGCTTTGACCAGTTCTGGAACCTGGGTAAGGCAGGAGAAGCAGAGGACTCCTTACTTTCCGTTGTGAACGTTGCGGAACCCTCTGCAGCGGTTTGTTCGCGCCTTCTCATATTGGCAGAGATCAACGCGGAAGCTAAGGAAAAGCTTGCTGAAATTAACCAAAATCTGAGAGTTTCCGTTCGAAATGGAGCCTCACGACCTGATGATTTGCTTTCATTCCTCTTCGACATGGACGACGTTGAGGAGGTTCGAAAGCTTGCATCAGATCGCCATATCAAATGGAGAATGGGTCCGATTGGTCGCTACACGGCGGCCCGAGCAGCGTATGTACAACGAGATTTTGATGAGGCACTGAGACTCATTGAAACATTGCGAACAACGGTGCGACATTGGCATGCAGCAAAATTAAGAGGACGGATCCTGCTTGAACTAGGCCACCCCACCGAGGCAATTTCTGATCGCGAGTCTTCGAAACAGATTAATGAGCCATTTGATGAAGTGATTTTCTTCTCACAGCTTCAGTTGGGAGAAATTGAGACCGCTTTCAAGTCGTACCTAGGGGACCGCGATTTCGAACGCCTAGATAGTACGTTCACCTCATTAGCCGAAAAGCAGGTGTCTGATCTCGTAGACCACAGGTTTGTGATTTCGATGAATGGCCCTGGTGATGAGATACAAACTGCCTCGTTGCTTTCTTCAGCACAGCTGCGAAGTAACCAATTGACCGTCACATGTGACCCTCGCCTCGAGTCGCTACTAGTGAGATCGTTTCCGTCAATCACATTTGTTCCCGTGTCGCGAACCCCAAGTCGGCCCACGCTCGGATCTTTAACGCCGGCACAGGGCGAGCGTTCACGAAGTGTTCTTTTTGACGTTCTGGATGAACCTGCCCATAACATCGCAAAAGAGGCGGACCGTGTTGTTTTTTCGCGATCTCTTGCACCCTTGTCGGTTACAGAGTCTGAGAATTTTCCCTCGGCTCCCTATCTGAGCGCAGATAGGGATTTGAAGGAAAAGTTTGCAGGAAAACTTTATGGTCGAAAGACCTGCGGACTGGTTTGGCGTAGCGAGTTCTCTGACGCGATGCGCAGTATTCACTACCTCGAGGTTTCGGATTTCAACCGATTTTTTCCTGACGACGTCACCGTTGTTTGTCTTCAGCACGACGTGACAGATGAAGAGCGCAGTGCTCTAAAGACCGGACACGCAGGTGAGGTCCTGTTTTTTGATGATGTCGACCTTCGAAACGATTTTGAAGGCTCTGCTGCTCTGATTTCGGTTCTCGACCACGTGGTAGGAGTTGGAACCACGGTCGTAGAGTTAGCAGGCGCTGTTGGCACTCGCACCGTGCTGCTCCAACCAAACCTTCAGGGTTCGTGGCGACGAGGAGCCGCCGGAAATGATTATTGGCACAGCTCGGTGGATGTCGCTGTGGTGGACGATGTTCATCTTAAAGCCAGTTGCCTTTCCGAAGCACGACAGTTTCTCTGGCCTTAGGCGAAACAGTGGGCAGAGATCGAGTTACATGCCCGTTATTGAGATCGCTCGAGTGAATTCATACAGCAAGTCACGTCCATCCCAGAACCGATCAAAAGTTAGGGCGTCGCCGACACTCACCACACGGTCGATACCGCGGGCACCACTAATTGCGGCAAGCCGACGGGCTTCCTCGGCGGTGAGGCCGAAGCAACTTACGGTCTGATCTTTTCGGGTGATGAAAGTTGCGAGGTCGTTGAGATTGTTTATGGTTGCCTCATAAAACAATCCACCCCCTGGGCTTTCGCGCAAAGATTCATGCAGGTCTCTTACTTCTGCGAACGTCGCATCGTTCGCTTTCCAGTCGATCGTTTTGACGATTCCGGATGCAGCTAGATCTGTTGAGTGAACCAGTTTGGACAGAACGGTGCTCGTGCCAGGGGACTCGTGCTCACGTCGCCGCAGCTCACCGACGAGTGCGTTTTTGAAACGCGTTGATGCAGACGTTGCTGAATCTTTCTCACCCAGCCACAGCACAAGGCGTGGTGACGCGCAACCAAGTTGGTCAAACCAGTATGCATCGTTGTAGAAACGCTGGGCCAAGTCATTCATGGCACTTTCTTCGGCAGAATTGATGCTTTCAGCAGACAGAATTGCCATCGAGTAGCGGTCGGGAAAAGCGATGTCTCGGCAGTAAGGCGCACTCGGGAGGGTGCGTATTGCGCTGATTGTTTCGTCTCCCCCCCAGATAATGCGAAGATCTGCGTCTGAGAAGGCAATAGTGACGTCCTCCTCATGACCATACGTCACAAATGAGGTGGAAGCAGAAAGTAACTCATTGGTAGAAACAGCTTCGGCGATGAGATCGATGAGACGCTCTGAATCTACTAGTGCTGTTTGGGAGAGGCGTATGACATTTGCGTTGCCCGCCAAGGCGGACAGCAACCATGAATAGACGAACAACGTGTCAACATTTCGTGGCGGGAGATGGAATGCAACACCTTGCGGCACCCGAATAAGGTTTGAGTGAACCTGGCAAAGGCGCTCCCAATCGGCTTTCAGTCGCTGAATGCTCGCTGACCGAACCCAGAAAGAAAGTGCTGCTAGAGCAGGTGTACCTCTCACGAACGGGTCATTCCGAAGTTTTCGCGATAGGTCGTTCACGAATGCTACGACTCGATCGTCAAACGGAGTGATGCCTCGTTGGCCAGACGACACGCGCTGAAGTTCTTCTGATGCGTCCACGGTCATCCGCGTTGGAACAAGGCGTTCGATATCAGGCATGTCGTCCTGCGGCAAACGTGTCGGAACAGCCTCGAAGCTCTGACTTTGGGAGACGACCAACCACTCGGAATGCCTTGCCGCCTAGAGAGTTACTGTCGGCATCAACACTTTCAATCACACCGACGTCCTCGGTAAGGATTGAGTGACCAGGGTAACTAGTAGGCACCGATGACAGCACCTGAATTACGCCTTCCTGACCGACAGGAACCTCTTTCCACGTCGAAGGATCTCGAACAATGACATCGGCAAATGCGGAAGGGTGTAGCAGGCCGTCGTCTCCCTCGATGTAGACGCTGCCGACTTGTTCAGCCATGCCGTAGAAATTGATGACCTGCTTAATTCCAAATCGCTGTCTGAGCATTTGTTTAAAGGTGTCGTTATCAACTTTTTCGGCTTCCATCTGTTTCCAGCCGCCTGAATGGACCAGCGTTGCTCCACTGAGATCAATCTTTTGGTCGGCTAACTCTTGTACGAGGAATTTCCACACCATAAATGTGAACCCGAAGATTAGAAGTGGCTTCCCAGCGTGCTCTGTCGCAAAGTGACGGATACGTTCTGCAAGCGGCCTCATGTTTTCGTCAAGAGCGAAAGTGTGATTGCGTCCAAGCGTCATAAGTCCAACGACGCCTGCGGCTCTTGCGGTGCGACCCGTTCTGTCGTTGAGAATCGACTCAGAGTCAATGACCAACATCGGCCGCCGCCCTTGACCGAGTAACGAGGTCATGATCGAGGTCAACGCTTTTGTCTGCCGTTTGGCTGTTGTCCGGTCGATAACCACTTGGCTTGGCATTTGGCCAGTGGTTCCTGAAGAAGTAATACGCTTAAAGATTTCGCTATTTGGGACGCTTTGGAGAATTCGTTGCTTAAAAAGGCCCACGGGAAGCCAAGGCAGTCCTGCAATAGTTTGATCGTCCCGCCAATTAGGAAACATCGCCTCAACGATGCGCTCATAATCTGATGACGCCCGAAGGTGATATTCGGTGAGGTCCCTCAAAACGTCGTAGAGACGCTCTTCGCGCTGGCGCTGATCGAGACCAAAAAGTGGTGGGGCGAGAGAATCGCTTACGAGAGGAGAGAGTTCCAGATTTGTCACGATGGCAACTCCTGATAGGCAACTTTTCCTGCTGCCGTTAAGGGAAGGTGACCGACGTATTCGACCTTAATGCTGCCGGGTGAGAAGCCCAGTACACGTTCGCATTGCCGGGCAAAGCCATCGATTACCTCTCTTGACTCAACGAAGACCTTAATGATGTCATCCCCTGAGGTAGCAGCCAGCGGTACACCTAAAGCGTCAAGTTTCTGCTCAACGTCGTCAAGGTTCACTCTCGTCCCAAAGACTTTTGCGATTCGCTTAGTGCGGCCCACGATCCACAGCCTGCCGTCACTATCGAGACGGCCAAGATCTCCGGTGAGGAGAACTTGATCTGTGGAATCGCCGGTGTTGAGATCGTCTCTCGATTCGGAATACCCGAGCATCACATTCGGGCCCGAGTACTGCACTTCGCCAACGCCCTCAGCGTCAGCATCGAGGATTTTGATTTCCCCGTCAGGTACGGAATATCCGACGGAACCTATTCTTCCCCCCAATTCGTCATGTGGCATGACGGTGATCCTTGCCGTCGCCTCCGTCTGACCATACATCACCCACATTCGAATTCCTCTTGCGGCCAGGCTCGTATGAAATTCTTCAATCCGAGCATCATTTAGCCGCCCTCCGGCCTGGGTGACATCTTTAAGCGCAGGGAGATCTCGTTCGGTGAGTTTCATGCGCTTGTACATCTCGTAGTGATAGGGCACGCCAGGCAGAGATGACACCTCATAACGCTCCATCGCATGCCAAAACTCGGGTTGTACTGCACTTGCCTTGGTAAGCACAACGCTAGCTCCTGCGATGAGATGGCTTGTCAGAACTGATAAGCCGTAACTGTAAAAAAGTGGTAGGTGTCCGAGTGCGCGATGGCTCGGACTTATTGAGAGTGCTGAAGCGATTTGTTTGGCGTTTGCGACGACATTGGTTGATGACAGTCGCACGAACTTCGGATTTCCCGTCGAGCCAGAGGTCGGCAGCAGTACGGCATCGGTAGGGGCTACTTTTCGTTGAAATTCGAGAGCCGGATCGCCCTCAAGGAGTTCCTCGCCGAGCCCCACGATGAGTTGCGGGTGATAACTCTGTATCCATTGATTAACGACTTCAGGCGGTATAGCTGGGTTGAGAAACGCCGTGGTGGCACCCGATGCAAAAAGCGCTAAGAGATCTACGATGCAATCGATCGTGGGCTCAACTCCAATGAAGACCAGTTTTGATTTGTAGTGGTCTGACCAGCTTCTGCGTTCAGCAACAAGTCGACGAAGCTCGCCGTGTGAAACCGTCGTGTGCGACGCCGCTTGGATTAACGCAGGTGCATCATCGGCACCGGCGATCAGGTTGTCTGGCGCCATTAGATGACCATCCCGCCGTCAACACCAATAACCTGCCCGGTGACGTATGAAGCATCGGCGGAGGCGAGGAAAGATACGACCGAGGCAACCTCGTCACTTCTTCCGGCTCGGCCCATTCCGATCGACAAAATGCGCTCTGCTCGGATGTTGTCAGCAAGATCAGAAGTGAGGTTGGTTTCAATAAATCCTGGTGTGACGAGATTGACACGAACACCAAAGGGTGCAAGTTCCTTTGCTGCGGAACGGACAACACCAACGAGCCCTGATTTTGCTGCCGAATACGGAATCTGACCAGAGTTGCCTGCCAGCCCCATGATCGAGCCAATAACCACTATCGATCCGCCACTGCGCTGAATGAGCCGTGCTCCCCCTTGGATGTGGCGGATCGCTCCAGAGAGATTAATGTCAATGGTTTCCTTTAGGAGGTCTTCGCTAATCATGCCGAGGCGTGCGTCTCCGAGCACTCCGGCGTTCGAAACCAGGACGTCGAGACGGCGATGGGTTGAGAAGATCTGCTTGTAAAGGTCGATAACAGCAGAGGAGTCGCGCACGTCAGCGATTACTCCTTCGGCCGACCCGCCCGCCTCGATAACCGAAGCGACTCGGTTGTGGAGACGATCATCATCTGTTCGTCCGACCAACACCACATGAAACCCATCGTGTGCCAGGCGGCGGGCACTCGCCCAACCAATGCCTTCTACCGCCCCAGTCACGACTGCCACCGGAGACTCACTACTTGAGGAGGTCACGCCCCAGAGACCCCGTATTTCTTTATGATGTCAATCGTTGCCGGTACGCTTGACATGTCGATGATGTCATCGATGTCGAACATGATTTCGAGTTGGTCTTCCAACTCGGCGACAATTGCCATGTGAGCCACAGAATCCCACCCAGGCACTTCCTGGTATTTGACCGAGGACCAGTCAACCGACTCACTTAAGTCAAGTAGGTCTGCAAACACTTTTTTTACGACGTCTTCGATCACGACCTCATTTTACTTTGGACTTTGCTCTGAGTGGTCTCATTTGGCAGGTCGGGAATGGCTATTTTTGAGAGTTGATCAACAAAATCGATCGATATCGGAAACAGGTCGGCAATACTGAGAAGCGTGAGACTCCGTGACATGGCGTTTGAAGACGCCGAGAAAATATTTGCCTGGCGAAACCAACCTGAAATTGCGGACGTGATGTGTACCAATGAACCGATTACTTGGTCGGAGCACTGTGAATGGATGCAGCGAACTCTTGCCGACTCAACTGCTCGATATTGGATCGTTGAGCATGAAAGTGTTCCGGTTGGAGTTGCCAGCCTGAACGACATAAGCGAGCGGCACAGGCGATGTTCATGGGCATATTACATAGGGGAACCTGACACCCCGGGTCCAGTCGGGTTGTCTGTGGAATTTGAGGTGATGGCGATGGTCTTCGCCGACATGGGTTTCAATCGGCTTATTTCAGAAGTTTTGGCGAGCAACAAAGGCGTCATCTCTATTCATGAACGTGTGGGATTTGTAAAGGAAGGTGTACTTCGTCAGCATGTTCAGCGCCGTGATGGAGTACACGATGTAGTGATTCTCAGCATGCTTGCCGATGAATGGAAGAAGCGACACTCTCAGCGCCGCAGGTCATGAACATTTAGGATTCGAGGGTTGGTAGGTAAAGTCTCACCATGGCGTCCAATCGTTCTTTCCAATTTGGTGACCGCACGATAGGCGGCGATGCTCCGGTCTTCACGATTGCTGAGTTATCGGGGAACCACAACGGCAGTTTTGAGCGGGCTACTGAGATGATTAGAGCGGCCGCCGGCGCCGGTGCTGATGCTGTAAAAGTGCAAACCTATACTGCGGACTCGATCACGCTAGACAGTGACCGTCCAGAGTTCATGGCCGAGGGATTATGGGAAGGTCGTACCCTCTATGACTTGTACTCTGAGGCCTAT
>CALCBR010000034.1:0-7076 GCA_937897105.1 uncultured Acidimicrobiaceae bacterium
ACG
Organism: uncultured Acidimicrobiaceae bacterium; assembly: GCA_937897105.1. Taxonomy (GTDB): domain Bacteria; phylum Actinomycetota; class Acidimicrobiia; order Acidimicrobiales; family Ilumatobacteraceae; genus Casp-actino5. The sequence continues at coordinate 4 of CALCBR010000034.1, forward strand.
ATCTCATCTTGAAGACCGAGTTTGATGCGAGCAACCGCATTAGTGATTTTGCGAGTGACGAATTCGAGCCCTCGACGCGGACCCTCATGGTTAAACAAAATGCCCGAACACGCGAACATGTCGTACGACTCGCGGTAATTCATGGTGATGTAATGACCGAAGACTTTCGCACACCCATACGGCGAACGAGGGTGAAATGGGGTCATCTCAGTCTGTGGGGTTTCACGAACCTCACCGAACATCTCCGAGGTCGAGGCTTGGTAGAAACGGATTGAGTTGTCGTCTGACCCGCCAACCATTCGAACCGCATCGAGCATGCGAAGAACGCCGAGCCCGGAGATATCTGCGGTCAATTCAGCATGCGTGAAAGAGTACGCCACGTAAGAAACCGCGCCGAGGTTGTACACCTCATCGGGCTGGGCAATTTCTATCGCTTTCACCAACGACGACAAATCAGCAAGATCACCCGAAACTGGTTCGACGAATGGAAACTGCTCAAGCACCCCAGCAATACGAGGATTGTTCTGGCCTTTGACAAGACCAAAGACGTCATACCCTTTTGAATGCAGTAATTCGGCAAGATGCTGGCCGTCCTGACCGGTGATTCCGGTGATCAGTGCGCGAGGCATTTCCAGAACTGTACTCAGTCTTCACGCAAACTACGCCGATCGCGAAAACTACGCATACACAGCACAAAGTGGAATGATGGTGATGATGAGAGTTGCCCTCGACACCGGCCCGTTGCACGGGCACCAAACCGGAGTGGGCAGAGCAGTCAGCAATCTTTCAGATGCCCTCGGGAGCCGAAACGACATTCAACTTCAGCCATTCGTGCTGAGTTTTCGAGCCCGAGTTGATGGAAACGAAACCCGATTGCCGCTTCCAGCCCGTCTCGCGACACGACTCTGGGCTCGCTGGCCGTGGCCGCGAGCTGACCGATGGCTCCACAATGTCGACCTCGTTCACGGGACGAACTACATCGCTCCCCCAACCTCGCTCCCGACAGTGATCAGCATGTATGACTGCTGGTTTCTCGAGCATCCGGCCTCTGCCCACCCGGATGTTCGACGGGCAGGAGAAATTCTCAGGCGCTCTGTTGCAGCCGGAGCGTGGGTACACACCTCGTCAAATGCCACCACACGTAAAGCCACAGCTTTGCTCGGCACTGATCGGGTGCGGACAGTGCACCTCGGCCCAGGTGCAGCAACAGTTTCGCCATCGCAGACGCCTGAAATATGCCTACCCTTTGCCGACAGCCCATTCATTGTCGCAATCGGCACCACCGAGCACCGCAAACGCCACCCGTGGCTCACCCGGTTAGTTCCGAAGTTGAACACAGGAGTATCACTCGTTATCGCCGGGGCAACTGGCGACGATACAGCTCATCTTCACAACGCAATCGAAGGCCTCCCACCCCGAAATAAAGAGCGGATTCATACGCTCGGCCCGGTCGACGCGGATACCAAGGCTTGGCTGCTTGCACATGCTCGAGCGATGGCATACCCCTCTCTCGATGAAGGCTTCGGGTTCCCCATTCTCGAGGCTCAACACGCTGGCCTCCCCATCGTTGCAAGCGACGTTGGCTCTATCGGTGAAGTTGGAGGAGACGGAGTCGCTCTCGTCGATGTCGACGATGCAGATGGTTTTGCAGAAGCGCTGAATGCGCTCATCGATCACAGCGATGACCGCGAACGCCATATTGCTCGGGGCCGCTCGAATGTCGAACGCTTTTCTTGGCAACGATGCGCTGACGAGATGGTTGAGCTGTATCAGGAGGTGGTTGCGTCATCATGACAACCACTCCACACATCGCGGTGTTATGCGGAGGAGTTGGCGCTGCCCGCTTCCTTCGAGCGCTGTCAACCGTTGTTCCTTCGAGCAACATCACTGCCCTCGTCAACACTGGCGATGACACCGTGCTCCACGGGCTTCACATCAGCCCTGACCTCGACACCATCACTTACACATTGGCCGACGCAATCGACCCTGACCGAGGGTGGGGGCTCATCGATGAGTCATGGCGGGCTCTTGGTGCACTCCACCGATACGAAGAGGTGAGGCCCACCGGGTCACGCTCTGCGAGCACGTGGTTTGGGCTGGGTGACCAAGATCTCGCCACCCACTTCTATCGCACCGCTCGACTGCAAGAGGGCGCGAGCCTTACCGAGATCACTTCTGAAATTGCATCTGCCTGGGGGCTCGATTTCCGGCTGTTACCGATGACCGATGACCCAGCGCCCACTGAAGTCGTCGTTGACCCTGATGACGACCCGGGAGTCGCCGGCGATGGCCGGATTTCGTTTCAGGAATATTTTGTTCGCCACCGTCACGGCATCCCTGTTCGTGAACTTCACCTCGGCGCATTATCCGCCCAGCCAAGCCGGGAAGCCATCGATGCGTTAACAGATGCCGATGCCGTCGTCATCGCTCCCTCAAACCCCTTTGTTTCGATTGGGCCAATCAGAGCACTTCAACATGTCGATGAGATTCTTTCGACGCGCCGCAGCACCGTCGTTGCGATATCTCCACTTGTCGGAGGGGCTGCCGTGAAGGGTCCAGCTGCCGACATGATGACGACTTTCGGATTTCGGTCAGATTCGGTTGGCATTGCAGAGATCTATCGAGACGTCTGTGGGCACCTCATCATCGACTCGGAAGATGCACCACTTGCTGCTGACGTTGAACTCGCTGGCCTCACTGCGACGGTGACGAACACGATGATGGGCGACCCTCAGGTTGACGAGAATCTCGCTCGACTCACCCTTGCCGCTGCCGGCATTGCGATCTGAATCTTCTCTACGCCGGCTCGGGGAACCGAACGCTATGGTGCTCGCCCGCCGGCACAACACCGTCTTCACCGACTACCACATCGGTGACTGATGCCCCTGATGTCACCCGGCCCCAGACAAGTGACTTTTCGACCCGCGCATCCGCTTCGATGACTGCACCGGGAAGGAGCACCGAGTGTTGCACGACAGCCCCATCTTCAATCGTCGCTCCGTCGGCCACAACGTTCGAGAGACGCGCCGAGGTTGCGACCTGAGATCGAACGACCGCTTCTGCGCTGTCGGCGTAGACAAGGTTCGCCTCGAGGTATAGCTCGGGCCGCCCGGTGTCGATCCACGCATCTTCGGTCGGAAACCCCGCAAGTTCGCCGTCGGCAACGAGCTGTGGGAACGTTGCCCGCTCAACCGACACCGGAACATCTGCTGGAATGCGATCAAGAACTGATGGCTCCATCACATACGTTCCGGCGTTAATGAGGTTGGACGAACTCTCTCCGGGTGCCGGTTTCTCTACAAATCGTTGCACCAGATTGCCCGCAGAAAGCTCGACGACACCGAACGATGACGGATCATCGACCGGGGTGAGGTGAATCGTCGCTTCTCGCCCGATGTCACGATGGAACCTCACAAGATCAGCGATTGGCAGGGCGGTCATAATGTCACCGTTCGCAACCACGAACGTGTCATCAACGCCCACAGCATCGGCTGCAAACTTGATCGCTCCGGCGGTATCTCGTGGCTCAGGCTCGACTGCGTAATGCAGGTTGACGGTGACCCCGGCATGAGTAAGTGAGTCTCCGGGGAACGCAGCCCGGAATGAGTCTGGTTCAAACCCGAGAGCGAGCACGATGTCGGTGACGCCTCCGGCAACGAGACGTTCGGCAAGTCTGACCACCATCGGGGTATTGCCAACCGGAAGCATCGGTTTCGGCACGTTGTTCGTCAGCGGACGAAGCCTCGTTCCAAACCCTCCGACCAGCACCACTGCGAACATGGGTTGTTCGCAGTCTTACTCGGCGACAGTGGTGTCGGCTGAATCTTCGGAGTCAGCCGCAGTTGCTGTTTCGCTGAGCGAGCGAAGCACGCCGACCGATGCCGGTTGCGCGACAGGATCGCCACGAGGCACGAAGGCGACAGCGATAACGAGACCGTCTGAGTCGAGCGGAATCTCACCCATCTTCGAGATGTAGCGATTACCCGAGGAGGTGTCGTCGGCTGATTCCCAGACGACCACTGAAACGTCAGCATTGGTCTCAACGCCATCGATGTTGCAGGTCGTCTCACCTTCGGTGTACACCTTGCCGTCCATCTGGTCTTCGGGGAATATCAACGAGTCATCGGCGATGGTGATGCCATGCACCGCAAGCAGCGCCGAAAGATCAAGGGGCACATCTGCAAGTTCAGCTGCGTATGGATGAACCGTCGCTACACCCTCTGCGTACTGGTACACGCCGGTATCTCGGTATGCCGGATAGTCGATGCGACCGTCGGCATTGACCGCACCGCCACCATCGTTGATCGTCGCCCAATCACCACAGATATTGATGCCGTACGCAACGTCGTAATACTCACTAATTGGCGTGACCGGAGCGCCATCACCGGCGCCGGGAATCGTCTGGCGGGCGTAGACAATTGAGGCAACACCGAGAACGACGACGAGCAACAGCGCGATCGGAAATACGCTGCCGCCTTGGAACTGCACCGAACGACCCGAACTGCGCCCTGCGAGCTTCGCCGCCTTTTTTGTTGAAGAGCTAGCTGCCACGGCGTGAGAGGCTATCGCCGGTTACGTCCAGTTACCCGGTTTGCTCACCAGCGAGCACCTTCTCATAGGCCAGCGACGCGGCAGCCGGAGATGCATGATCTGCAACCCACTGGGGCCCATGTGCGCCGAGCTCCTCGCAGCGCTTGCGATCGCCGACAAGGGCGTCAACTGCGTCGAGGAGCGCGCCGACGTCATCGGGAGGGATGCTCACCCCAGCGTTGGCATCTGCAAGCAGCCGAGCAACCGCTGACCCCTCATCGATTGCAGCGATCACGGGTTTGCCGACCGCAAGAATTGAATAGGTTTTTGATGGGACGCTCACCGAACCAAGACCTGTGCGCAAGGGCACAACATGGATATCTGCCGCCGACAGCACCTCCGGAAGTCGTTCTGCCGGTTGGTATCCGATGTGATGCAAATTAGACAGCCGTGTTGCGGCCTCCGCAACGACGTCTCGCATCGCGCCATCGCCGTTGATCACCACGGTGATCGCCGGGCGCTGCTCAGCTAAGGCGATTATGAGGTCAAGTGACTGCGAGTAGCCAAGATTTCCGGCATACATGACGACGGGGCCATCGCCAAGGCCAAACTCGTCTCGATATGGCGACCCATCGACAGGAGTAAGCCAGTTGTTGTCAACAAAATTCGGAATGACGACGACATCGGTGCTCGCCGACCGTCGGCTTTCAAGCTTCGCGTTCACATTGTCGGCGAGGTCGTCGCTGAGCACGGTCACGGCGTCCGCACAGCGATATGACAGCCGTTCAAGACGGTAGGCGACACGAATAACGGCTCGGTTGGTAATCGCTCCTGTGCGCACCGCAGCATCGGGAAAGACATCTTGGATGTTGAACACGAACCGCCCTCGGCGCAGTTTCGCAACGAGCCAACCGGTGAGCCCAAGGGTGAGGGGCGGACTCATTGCGAGCACCGCATCGACCTTGCGGAACCATCCGCCCGGGCGCACTGCCGTAATGCCAACAAGGGCGGTGAATCCGATGAATCCGAGCGCTCGCCGGAAAAGGTTGCGTTTGTCGCCAGATGGAAATGGATGAACCCGGGTGATCGAACCCCACTCCGTTGTTTCTGTGCGAGTGAGTCGACCGGTCCACTCTTGTTCGACCTGATGATCGCGGTACCACGGCAACGATGTCACCACGTGAATCTCGTGCCCTCGATCGACGAGCCCCTCGACAATGCCGGTCATCACAGTGCCGGTCGGAGCAGTATCGGGAGCGAAGTGCGGGCAGAGGACGATGATCTTCATGCCGTTTCAACCGTTCGCATATATGCGCTTCTCAACGCTGACCCTGACGCTTCGAGGGTGAAGTCGCGTGCACGGGCTGAAGCGGCTGACACCAGGGCCTCACGGTTCTCCAATGCGTGAGTAATGCCGCCGGCAATATGTTCTGACTCCTGCCCCACCAATATCGCTGCGTCGCCCGCAACCTCCCGAAGGGCACCAATATCGCTGCACACCACCGGAGTGCCGAGTGTCATGGCTTCAATGACCGGGGCACCGAACCCTTCTTCTTCGCTCGGTATCGCTACGACATCTGCGGCGGCAATCAACGCATTTCTCATCTCATCAGAAACGCGCCCCATACGAATGACCTGTTCTGGGTGAGGGGATGCCGCAATGGCATTGAGGACGTCGTCTTCTGCCGAGCCCACACCTCCGATGAGCACCAATTTTGCGTCTGATAACCGCTGCATCGCTGCAATTAATCGGAGGTGACCCTTATGAGGGTGAGTAATTGCGGGGTAAACGACGAGTGGTTGGCCATTTCCCAGTACCTCGCGTTGATGCTGTACTTCTGCAGGGTCGGCGGTCAACGCGGGAACCCCATGTGGGACAACCACAATCTTTTCGCGATCTACCGAAAACGAGCGTGCAACATCGTCGGCCACATGAGCGGTGGGCGTGGTGATTGTCGTTGCGGCCCGGGCTGAGCGCGGCATCATCGCCTGCAGGTACCGGCGCCGTGACGACGAGAAATACTGCGGAAATCTGAGGTACTGCAGATCATGAATCGTCAGCACCGTCGGGGTCGATGGCCGAATGATCGGCAACGTGCCGCCGCCGTGATGGACAAGATCCGCAGCTCGAGTCGCACGAGCAAGTGCTGTGTGCTCAACGGCGATACGTATCGCCCGCCTGTCGACATCACATCGGCTCACGACTTGAGTGAAGTTGTCAAGCTCACGACGCTCGGCAGCAAGTCGACGGCCGAGGTGCACCGTGCACGAGATTTCCGGCTCCTCGTGCTCTGACAGCGTCTGTTGAAGTCCGGCAAGTTGGCGAATGAGATATTCCTCAGACCCACCAACACGTTCATGAGCGCACCACAAGAGGTTGACGTGAGCGGCGATCGGTGTTGTTGCGTTAGGCATTGTCCTCCTTCACCGCCTCGTACACCGCCATCATTGCCTTCGCCGTACGCGCCCACGTGCACTCTCGTGCTCGGTCGAGACCCTTGGCCCGGAGCTCTTCGGCATTGTTCAGCGCCGATGTGATGCCA
>CALCBR010000035.1:0-9253 GCA_937897105.1 uncultured Acidimicrobiaceae bacterium
ATTTGATGAGGATCTCTCCTGGATGTTTGGCTATCGGCTTCCGATTATTGCTGCGGTGAACGGATCTGTCGCCGGGGTGAGTTTCGCTCTTGCCTGTTTCTGTGACCTTCGCTTTGGTTCGGCTCCTGCAAAAATCACGACGGCGGCACCCAAACTCGGTCTTCCTGCCGAATACGGCTTGTCGTGGACTCTTCCACGGCTCATTGGCACCACCAGAGCCGCCGACCTTTTGCTCTCGGGCCGAGTCGTGACCGTTGCTGAATCGGCCGACTGGGGGTTATGGAACGAAGTGCTTCCCGACGGCGAAACCACCTTGGACGCGGCGGTGGCATACGGGCATCTTCTTGCCGCCACCACCGGCCCTCTCGCAGTTGCGCACGCGAAACGGCAACTCCACGAAGACGTCTTGCGAGGTGACCCTGCGGCGTCGGTAGCCGAATCGAAGGAGCTTCTCGATGCAGCAATGGGTACCGATGAGTACAGAGAAGGCATTGCGGCATTTCTTGAACGTCGACCGCCAAAGTTTTAGATACATCACAAAGTTCTGAGCACGACATGACCGGCGACGTCTCAGTCGGCAGAATGACTTGCGTGACCGTCACCGACGACCAATCCCCCCAACTTTCTCACAATGCTCTACCCGCCGATTTCGAATGGGCCGCCTTCACCGAGACGGCACCTTGGGTTCTCAGCGCCGACTCAATTGCGTGGTCGAGGGGCCTCGACGTTGTTCGTGATCAGGCAAAAGCTGAAGTTCCAAAGCTGACTCGTCCTGGGAAAGTTCCCAATGTCGGTCGAATGCTCGTCGTAGTCGGCCGCATGGGATGGGCCGTCGGAAACTGGTGGGTGCGTAAGCGCCTGCGTCGCTTCTCTTCCACAGAAGCATCACGCGCCGATCTATCACGACGCCTCCGCAGTGCAATCGAGTCACTCGGAGCGACGTACATCAAGTTGGCTCAAATCATTTCTTCTGGCGACGGATTGTTCCCCGGAGAACTCGTCGACGAGTTCAAAAAGTGTCGTGACCAAGTGCCCGCCGAGAACTTCGATGTGGTGAAGCGCACCATTGAACGCGACCTTGGTCGACCACTCAACGAGGTATTCCAGTCAATCGATTCGACCGAACTCGCTGCTGCGTCAATCGCCCAGGTCCACCGGGCAACCCTGCTTGACGGCACCGAAGTCGTGATCAAGGTGCAACGACCCGATGTTGCTCGCCTCGTACGTACCGATCTCAAGGTGATGGCGTGGCTTGCCCCACACCTCGTCGGTCGAATTCCGGTTGCTGCACTTGCGAACCCTCCCGCTCTCGTCGAGCTGTTCGCAGAGACCATTGTTGAAGAACTCGACTTCCGTCTCGAAGCGGCGAACATGGTTGATGTTGCCAAGGTGCTCAACGATCTTGGTCAAACTCGATATGTCGTTCCTCGCCCTCACCCGCAACTGGTGACGACGAGGACGCTCGTCATGCAGCGAATCGATGGTTTCAATTTTGATGATGTCACCGGAATGCAAGACGCCGGCATTGACACCGAAGATGTCATCAGAACCGGAATGGTTGCGTTCATGGAGGGAGCATTGATCCACGGCATCTTCCATGGCGACCTACATGGCGGAAACCTCTTCGTCCTTCCCGATGGGCGCACCGCTCTTCTCGACTTTGGTATCACTGCCCGCCTAGATGATGACCGCCGCCGGGCGTTCCTTCGACTCATGATGACCGCCACCACTAATGATCTCACCGGCCAGATGGCTGCTCTTCGTGACCTTGGTGCTCTTCCTCTCGACACCGACCTTCAAGCGGTCATTCACGACCTTCGTCTCGACGAAGCGCCAATCGACCCGACGACTCTCAGCGGCGAAGAAATGGTTGCCGAGGTACAGCGCGTGGTGAAGGCCCTGCTGTCGTATGGTGCTCGCCTTCCGAAAGAACTCATGCTGTATGTGAAAAACATGGTGTTCCTTGACGGAGCGATCGCGCGACTTGCGCCCGACCTTGACCTCCTGGCTGAGGTGGCAAACATTTCGATGATGTTTGCGTCACGCCATGGTGAGCGTCTCATGACCGAGATCGGAATTGACGCAGCGAATATGCAGGTCAATCTCGACAGCGTGAAAGCCGGCTTTGGCGTCGACCTGTCGACCGATCGCCTCACGTATAGAGAACTTCAAGAGCGCAGAGAACTCATTCAGAAGCGAATGCGCTCTCACGTTGAGCGCACGCGACGTTCGGCGAACGTCTAGTTTCATTGCGTGCGAATTCTTATTGCTCGGTGCTCGGTCGATTATGTCGGCCGTTTATCTGCTCACCTTCCCGAAGCTGTTCGACTCATCATGGTGAAGGCAGACGGGTGCGTAGCAATCCATGCTGACGGCGGTGCGTATAAACCACTCAACTGGATGAACTCGCCGAACACCCTGACTGACAATGGCGATCACTGGGTCGTGACCAACCCAAAAGGTGAAACGCTCACGATCAATCTCGCAGAAGTACTCGATGAAGTCTCACATGAATTTGGTGAAGATCCAGGACTCACCAAAGACGGCGTTGAGGCCCACCTGCAAGAGCTACTCGCCGCCTCGCCTGAGGTCATGGAGGATGGTCTGCGACTCGTTCGTCGCGAATATCCGACTGCGATCGGACCGGTTGATCTCGTCTGTCGCGACGCTGACGATGGCGTGGTTGCCATCGAGGTGAAACGTCGCGGTGAAATCGATGGTGTCGAGCAGCTCAGCCGTTATATCGAACGCCTCCATCTCGACTCATCGCTGGGAGATGTTCGTGGCATGTTTGTTGCCCAGGTCATCAAGCCCCAGGCCAGAGTTCTTGCCGAATCTCGTGGCTATCGCTGTGTCGAGGTTGATTACGACGCGCTTCGAGGTCTCGCACCCGATGAGCTGCGCCTGTTTTGACAGGTGTGCCGTCAATGAAAATTCGCTCGGGAGTATCGTTCACCTAATGCGTCCAATTACCGGCGTCGTTCAGCACTACGACTGGGGCACGACTGACGCAATTCCTGAATTTCTTGGCGCTACGCCTGACGGTCAACCGTGGGCGGAATATTGGTTGGGCACTCACCATCGGGGGCCTACAACATTTGAAGATGGTGTAGCGCTCGAAACCGTCACCGGCGAGCTTCCCTATTTGTTGAAGTTTTTGTCAGCGGGTAGTCCTCTCTCGCTGCAGACGCATCCAAACACCGAACAGGCGGCTCACGGGTTTGCTGCTGGCTACTTTGCCGACCCGCATCCAAAACCAGAACTGCTTGTTGCAACGACACAATTCACTGCGCTCTGCGGAATTCGCCCCATCGATGACAGTGTTGCCCTGTTGCGGGAAGTAGGTCTTGATGATGTTGCTGAGCAATTGATTTCTGGCGGCCCGCAATCGGTGATCGCAGATCTGTATTTCGGTCGACTCGACGCTCAAACGATCGTCAAAGCGTGTGCGCGATCAGCACGACCGGAGTCTGCACTCGTTTCACGTCTTGATGCGATGTATCCAGCTGAGCCCAGCGTTGCTGTCACGCTCTTACTCAACCTTGTCACTCTCGAACCCGGCGAGGCACTGCGTCTCGAGGCGGGAAACCTGCATGCTTACGTCTCTGGCACGGGCATTGAGTTAATGGCGTCAAGCGACAATGTGGTTCGAGGTGGTCTCACCACGAAACCGGTTGATGTCGAACTCTTGCTCAGCACTCTTGACGCCACTCCACTCGCTCAACCGGTGCTGCCAGCCGGCGAAAGCTTCGAGCTGGGAGGTGCCGGGGTCCGGCTCTGCCGGCTGCACGCAGGCAGCGACGCTGTTGCCGATATCCACTCAATCGCACTTCGCGATGATGGCGTTGCGTTCTACACCGCTCCGGGAGAGTCGATCGATTCGACAGTGGGATGTTGGGTCGTCGTTGGCGCCACTGGCGCAAATAACTGAACGACTAGCCAGCGCTGTTGAGTGCCGCGTGCATTGCATTGGTTCCGGCGATGAGCGCTGCGGCCTCATCGTCGGTGAGTACAGCGAAAGCGGGCTCGAGAATCTCGTTCGTCATCGCTTCCGCCCGATTGCGCTTTGCAATGTCATCGGCGGTCGGTTCACCGACTTCACCCTCTGCCCAGCCAAAGGTCGCAACATCATTCGGACGTTTGATGGCGTGTGCCGTTACTGACGGGAGTCCGACGGCTGCAATCGCTGTGAGGTGCGCGCTACCTCGTAGTTCGCGCAGCACCATGGCCTGGTGGAAGGCTGCCGCAGGTGCGTCGCTCGGCACCGGCTCAGCTTTCAACCCTGCGAAAAGAGCAAACGAAGAATCATCGATTGCATCGAAGATCTTTTGTACCGCAGCGACATACTCTTCAAGCCCGTCAAGGTCGGCAAAATGTGCACGGCCATGAGCGTGGGCGCACGCGATGTACTCGCGAGCTGCATCTCGAGGCGCAATCTTCTCGCGCCCACCATTCCACAACTTTTCGATCATCCCTGGGTTGAAGTAGCCGAACGCAGAGTGCACTACTGCAGGCTCCACATCTCCAAGCACCCCTCCTCGGCCGATGATGTAGAAGTAAAACCCTCCAAGGCCAAACTCTTTTCCACGTCCGACTGTTTCTGGTGTGAAGTAAAACGCAGCACCGATGTCACCGGTCTTTTGCGCAACGGCTGAGATTGTTTCTTGAGCGTTCATGGGTCTAGATGTTCACACGCTCTTGTCGCCATCAACGAACCGGCGCACCTCGGGTGCGCGACCCGTATTTCCATACGCGATGCCTGACATTGTCTTCATCTTTTCGAATTCGTGATCGATGAGACGCGGAGTTGCAGCCATCAGACCACCATCAGCAACAACGCACTGCCCGGTGACAAATCGTGACTCGTCAGTTGACAACCAATACATGACATCGGCGATGGCTGTGGCGTCACCACGATCGGGCCATGGCTGGATTTCTGCTCTCCATGAGTCAGTGCGCTCAGGCTTTCCTCTCGTCAACAACTCGGTGTAGATCGCTCCTGGACACACCGCATTCACGCGAATGCGGTGCTCTGCGAGTTCAGATGCGGTCGTCATCGTTAGTGAAACAACACCCGACTTAGTTGCGGAGTAGGCCTGTGGCCCGCCACCGCCCGAGATTCCGGCAATGCTTGCGGTGTTCACGATCGTGCCACCGTTACCGAGCCCGATCATTGCTCGAGCGGCATGTTTGGTGCCCAGAAACACCGAGCGCATGTTGATGGCGAACGTTGCATCCCACTCGTCAACTTCTTGTTCAGTAATGGGGCCAAACGCTCCGCCGATGCCCGCATTGTTCACCATCGAATCGAGACGTCCGTAGCGATTCATTGCAAGTTCGACCAGTGCCGCAACATCGGTCTCTTCGGCAACATCGACGGGAAGAAATGCAAGCCGGTCGCCTGCATCAATTTCACTCAGCAAAGTTGCTCCGCGTTCTTCGTTGAGATCTCCGACGACAACCGACCATCCTTCACTGAGGAACCGTTCTGCCGCCGCTCGCCCAATGCCGCCACCGCCGCCAGTGACGATCGCAACCTGTGCTGTGTTGTTACCTGCGTTCATTTTCTTAGTTTGTCGTTCGATGCCCGACAGATTGTTACTGGCGGTGGCGCGGCAGTTGCAGCAGAACTATCGAGATCGTCCGAGCGAACAAGTCAGGATTGGCGCCGCTCAGCTCGGAATATCGATCACTGCGAACGTGCCCGCAGCACTCACTACCTCACGGTTCTCCGCATCGGTGACGATCGCGTCGACATGAACGACCCGTCGTCCTGCGCGGCGAACAGTTGCCGTGGCTGAAATGTGACCTACTCCGCAAGGACGGAGGAACCGGGTGTGAATGTCGATCGTCGTGCACCAGAACCCCTCAGGGATGACACTCATCACTGCGGCTCCCATTGCGGTGTCGAGCATCATGAAAGGGATGCCGCCGTGCAGCACTCCGTGGGGATTCAGATGTCGCTCGTCAACATCAAGCGACGCAGTTGCGACTCCGTCGCTCTGGTCGATGGTGAATCCCACCATCTCCTGTAGTGGGAATGAGAGTGGGTCTGAGGAGGGTTCTACATCGTTAGCCACAGCACCGGACACTAATTCGCGGTTGATCCCTAACTCGATTGGTTCACCGGTCATGGTGGCCTCTCACTAGCCTCACTGCTGTGGAACTTCGTCCGACCGAAACAGAGATCCAACGTCATCGAGTGCAGCGCTGGTTCGCAGTTGAAGACCACAAGACTCACCCCGAAGAAGAATGGGCAGAGCATGAGGCGGTCGGCTACTTGGTGTTGACCAATGAGAGGTTGATATTCGAACCAACCCGCTTTGAGAAAGCATTGAGGAGCAAGAGGTACTCAATTCCGCTGAGACTCCTCAATGTTGCCCTTATTTTTTCTACCGCCGGTCATGACCGAGGCGGGAATCGCCTCAAGCAGCCGGCACAGCATTGGGAGAGCGAACTCTCTGAGATCACAGCTATCGAACGTGATGACGAAAAGAAGAAGCTGGAACTTGATCGGATTCGAGTGACGACGACCGACTCGTTCTACCGTTTCGCTATTCCCAAGAAGCAGTTTGAAAGCGTGTTGCGAGAGCTTTCTCTCGCCGTTGGTAATTGACCACACGCCGACGAAGCGACTTCTCTCGCGCAATCGCGTAAATGATCTGCGTCAGGTTCGTCACCAACTGAAGGTACTGCTCACCCAGATGTCGTGCGGTTCACGGCCTCGTTTGGTGGTGCCGACTCGGGATCCGCTCTCGCTTTTCATCACAATCAGGTAATGGAATTCGGTATTTGTGTCGCTTCAAGGCCTTCAGACATTGGTTATGTCCAACTTGCCGAGCAACTCGGCTATTCACATATGTGGGCTGCCGACAGCCAAATGATCTGGTCAGATGTGTATGCGTTCATGGCGCTCGCCGCAACGGCAACGACGACAATGAAGTTGGGTACCGGTGTTGCTGTTGCACCGACACGTCCTGCACCGGTCACTGCTGCCGCTCATGCAACGATCAACGAAATTGCGCCCGGGCGGGTGTTCTGTGGGATCGGTACCGGAAACACCGCAATGCGAATAATGGGGCACCCACCGATGCGAATCGCAGAATTCGATCGGTACCTCGGCGACCTTCGAAGTTTCCTTGACGGCGAAGAAGTTGACTTCGAATTTCGTGGCCGCATCGCACCAACTCACCATCTCATGCCCGATAGCGGCTTCGTGCGCTTTGAGCCACGAATTCCGATGTGGGTGTCGGCCTTCGGTCCGAAAGCAATGCGACTCGCAGCTCTTCACGGCGATGGACTCGTCACTTCGGTACCACCGCAACCGGCCGCTGTTCAATATGCACGCCAGCGTCTTGAGCAGGCCGCAGATGAAGTTGGTCGACATATCGATCGCGAGTCGTTCCCAATTACAACGCTGACTACCGCACTCGTTCTCGAGGAGGGTGAATCAATTGACAGTGAGCGTGTGCGTCGCCAGACCGGGGCGTTCGCGATTGCGAGCCTTCATTACTCGTACGAACAGGTGCAACAATTTGGTCGACGACCGCCCGAGTACTTGTCAGATATTTGGAGCGACTACGTCGCTGAACTTGAAAACACACCACCGGAGCGCCGCCATCTCCGCACTCACCTTGGCCACAACTGCTGGGTCGTTCCCGAAGAGGAAAGGTTTGTGACCCCCGAGCTCATCGATCGAACCTGCCTCGTTGGCACCGCGTCCGAACTTCAGAACAAAGTCGAAGAACTCGAAGATGCAGGTCTTGACCAGATCATTCTTCTCCCTCCGCTCGACGAAAAAGAAGCGGTCATCACCGACGTCGCTCAGGCCCTCCTCAGTTCATAGAGGTATCACTGTCGGCGCAACGTAGCATCGTTGCGTGCTCTTTCGCCGCTGGTTCTTCTTGATGGCGGGCCTCGCGTTTTTCGGGTTCAGCCTTGGGCTTGTTGTGCGCGCCGATCTTGGGCTTGCGCCGTGGGATGTTTTTCACCAAGGCGTGTCGCAGCAGCTCGGATGGTCGCTTGGCACCGTCATTGTTGCGACAAGCTTCGTCGTCGTCGTGCTGTGGATTCCAATTCGCGAACGTCCTGGCATTGGCACGCTCGCCAATGCGGTTCTCGTCGGCATCTGGGTAGATATCTCCCTCTGGATATTGCCTGAAGTCTTGTCGTCGCTGGTGCTCCGATTTGCCGTGCTCATAGTTGGCATCCTGGTGAATGGTGTCGCAACCGGCCTCTATATCGGTGCTCGATTTGGGTCGGGTCCGCGCGATGGTTTGATGACAGGACTCGCAGCGCATGGCTACTCGGTTCGGGTGGTGCGCACAATCATTGAAGCAATCGTGCTCATCAGCGGCTTCGCGCTGGGCGGCTCAGTCGGTCTTGGCACCGTGTTGTTTGCGGTCGCAATCGGGCCGATCGCTCATCAAGCAATTCCGTTCTTCACGAAGTTCACGGCCACTTCGAACGGCCCCACTCCCATTGAGGCGACGTAAATCCCCGTCATCACATCCAACGTTTGGTCTACGGTTATTTTCGCGGGTCACTGGTGTATTGGCAGTGACCACAAGATTGATGTGAAAGGGCAGAACAGTGAATGAGAAAACGAAAGGGTTCGTCATCCTTGCGGTCGTTGCAGCACTCATCGGAGGCGTCATCGGCCTCGGCACCGCCCTGTTCAATACATCACCACAGGTCGCACGTGCAGCGTCGGTCTACGAGGCACCGATTGGGGCGGTGGGTCCCGATGCATTCAGTCCCTCGTTTGCGACCGGGCAATTGCCTGA
This sequence comes from uncultured Acidimicrobiaceae bacterium, assembly GCA_937897105.1. Lineage (GTDB taxonomy): Bacteria > Actinomycetota > Acidimicrobiia > Acidimicrobiales > Ilumatobacteraceae > Casp-actino5. The sequence goes on from CALCBR010000035.1 coordinate 8,787, forward strand.
GTCGTATGAGTTCACGCTCGAATCAGGCGAAGTCGCTGCGTCGAGTGAGTCGCTCTATGTGCAACCTCGAGGCACCTATGGGGGCCCAGGTAGCAATGTCTGTGATACCGCCGGAATGAAAGCGTTCTTTGAGCGCAACCCTGACCGGGCTGCAGCGTGGGCACGAATTCAAGGCATTGCCTTTGCAGAGATCGGGTCGTTCATTGACAGCCTCAATACTGCGTACCTTGCGCAGAACGTCAAATTGACCATGTACGGGTTTAAGAACGGTCAAGAGTACGGCTACGAGGCCATCATTGCCGCAGGAACCGCAGTGCTCGTCGATGACCAAGGCCTCCCCCGGGTGCGATGCGCGTGTGGCAATCCGTTGGTCACCGATGAACCTCCTGAAGAAACCACGACAACCGTCGAGGAGACAACAACCACAGTTGCCGAGACGACAACGACTGTGCCATTCGAGATTGAGG
>CALCBR010000036.1:0-28086 GCA_937897105.1 uncultured Acidimicrobiaceae bacterium
TGCACGGAGCCAGGTGGCCGCGGGGGCGCAGGCAATCGACATCAACATGGACGAGGGTCTGCTCGATGCAGCCCACGAGATGACTACCTTCTTACGCCTATTATCGGCCGAACCTGATATCGCTCGAGTTCCAGTTGTCGTCGATTCTTCACGCTTCGATGTCATCGAGCAAGCACTTGGTTGCCTTCAAGGCAAGTCAGTGGTCAATTCAATTTCGCTCAAAGAAGGTGAAGAAGAGTTCTGTCGGCAGGCACGAATCTGCCGCGATTACGGCGCTGCTGTCATCGTTATGGCGTTCGATGAACACGGTCAAGCCGATACACGCGAACGAAGAATCGAGATCTGCTCACGGGCCTACGACATCCTTACAAACCGCATTGGGATGCCGCCGGAGGACATCATCTTCGATCCGAATATCTTTGCCCTGGCCACCGGTATCGAAGAGCACAACACCTACGGCATTGACTTCATTGCAGCAGCCCGCGAACTCCAGACGAGGTTTCCACATACCCACATATCTGGAGGGGTCTCAAACCTCTCGTTCTCATTCAGAGGAAACGACGCCGTGCGCGAAGCAATGCACTCGGTGTTCCTCGTACATGCAATCTCCGCAGGCATGCGGATTGGCATCGTGAACCCTGCTCAGCTTGCAATCCACGACGAACTCGACCCTGAGCTTCGAGACCTCTGTACCGATGTCGTGCTGAATACGCGAGACGATGCCACCGACCGTTTGCTTGCCGCTGCGACACGGTTTTCTGGCCAACATGATTCATCTACCGCTGTCGTCGACCAGAAATGGCGAGAATTGCCCGTCGATGAACGCATCACGCACTCCCTCGTCACCGGCACTACCGAATTCATCGAAGTTGATGTCGAAGAGGCACGGTCAGAGCTTGGCGCAGCAGTCGAGGTCATTGAAGGCCCACTCATGAGCGGCATGAACCGTGTTGGCGAACTTTTTGGCGCCGGCAGGATGTTCCTACCGCAAGTCGTCAAGTCAGCGCGAGTGATGAAGCAAGCAGTGAACTACCTGACCCCGTTTATCGAGGCAGAGCGCTCCGCAAGTGATGAGTCGACGTCCCCCGCATCTGCCGGCAAAGTGCTGTTAGCCACCGTTGCGGGTGATGTGCATGACATTGGAAAGAACATCGTTGGGGTCGTACTCGGATGCGCTGATTACACCGTCATCGATCTTGGCGTCATGGTCCCGACCCAACAGATCTGTGATGCAGCGAAAGAGCATAACGTCGACATCATCGGCCTCTCGGGCCTCATCACTCCCTCGCTCGATCACATGGTAAATGTCGCGAGCGAACTCGATCGCAATGGAATTGACACCCCGCTTCTCATCGGAGGTGCGACAACCAGCAGGCTTCACACCGCGCTGCGTATCCGACCGGCTCGAGACGGTGGCCCAGTTGTTCACGTCGCAGATGCAAGCCGAGCATCTGGGGTCATCTCACAACTTCTCTCAGATGACAAACGTGACGAATTCCTCAACGAACTCACCATCGATTACGACCGCGTCGCCGAGAACTACCACCTCGCAGAACAACAACGAGAGCGACCAGACCTTGCTCGGGCCCGCACTGACCGGACAGCGTTCGAGTTCGACAGCACAACCGTCCACCCGCCGTCATTCACTGGAACACGCACGGTTTCGCTCGACGTTGAGACGCTTCGTCCATTCATCGATTGGTCACCATTCTTTTCCACCTGGGGACTTCGCGGTGGCTATCCGGCAGTGCTGCACGATGAACAATCTTCACACGCAGCAAACGATCTCTTTAACGACGCCCAACGCATGCTCGACACCATCATTGCCGAGGAGTGGCTCTCTCCTGTTGGCGTCATCGGATTCTGGCGGGCGGAATCTCGAGGTGATGACATTGCCGTGCTTAACGGTGACGGTTCTCACCGCGCAACATTGCACGGTTTGCGCCAGCAGCGTCAGGCATCAACGGTTCGACATCTCTCAAACCTCTGCCTGTCCGACTTCATCGCTCCTGCCGGCAGTGGGGTGCGAGACCACATCGGTGCGTTTGCTGTCACCGTCGGGGAAGGCGAGTATCACCGATCCGAGGCATTCGAGACTGCGGGAGATGATTATTCATCGATCATGTTGAAAGCGCTCGCCGATCGACTTGCCGAAGCAGCAGCGGAATACCTGCATTGGATGGTCCGAACAGAGCATTGGGGTTACTCGCCCAACGAACCTTGCGACCCCGCCACCCTCATTGCCGAGGAGTACAGAGGCATACGTCCGGCACCGGGTTATCCAGCGCAGCCCGATCACTCTGAGAAATCGACCATCTTTGACTTGCTCAACGCCCCTGAAGAGATCGGGCTCCAGCTCACAGAATCATGGGCGATGTTCCCGGGCTCATCTGTAAGCGGATTGTATTTCGCCCACCCCGATGCCTGTTATTTCGGAGTTGGACGAGTCACCCACGACCAGGTGAGTGATTACGCAGAGCGCAAAGAACTCAGCCTTGAAGAAACCGAACGTCGGCTTGCTCCAATTCTCGCTTACGAACCAGAGCGAAGTTACTCCTGATATTCGTGCTCTGCCGCCGGGTACTCGCCGGAGGCCACATCGGCACAGAATTGCTCGGCTGCCTCTCGAAGCACACCGGCAAGGTTTGCGTATTGCTTGACAAACCGCGGAATGCGACCGGTCGTCAACCCGGCCCAATCGGTCCACACCAAGAGTTGACCGTCGCAATGCGGCCCAGCCCCAACACTGATCGTCGGAATTGAGACCGCCTCTGTCACCCGTTGCGCAACACCAGATGGCACCATCTCGAGGACAACCGCAAATGCGCCGGCAGCTTCGACAGCTCGTGCGTCGGCAAGCAACTGCTCGGCCCCGTCGCCACGACCTTGAATGAGGTGACCGCCGAGGCCGTGCTCACTTTGAGGGGTGAACCCGATATGGCCCATCACGGGGATACCCGCAGTCACAATTTTGCTGATCTGTTCGGCCGATCGCTCGCCGCCCTCCAGCTTCACCGCATGGGCTTCAGTTTCTTTCATGAAGCGAATCGCTGTGCGCAGAGCCTCATCAGGCCCAAGTTCGTATGAGCCGAACGGCAAGTCAGCAATGACCAGAGCCCGCTTTGCTGCCCGCGCAACTGCTCTGGTCAATGGAATGAGCGCATCGACAGTCACTGGAAGGGTCGTGTCGTATCCGAACACGGTGTTACCCGCAGAGTCACCTACGAGGAGAAAATCGATTCCAGATTCATCAAAAATCTGAGCCGTGAGCACGTCGTAACTCGTGAGGCCAGTAATTCGAATTCCTTGCTCTTTCGCCCGCGCAAAGTGACGAATTCGAACACGCTTTGGCGCGTCGGGGTTTTCGGCGCCGCCGTAGGGGCGCTCGACTTCATCTTGGGAGTCGCTCTCAGCCACAACCCCACGCTATCCCTGCAACAGAGTTGAGTTACAAGGCGAGAAGTACCAACACTGTTGTGATGACGCCCGCAGAGTGCAAAGATGCGGCATGGAAGTTTTACCTGATCAGCTGCCATGGTGGGTCGCTGGACCCCTGCTCGGATTACTCGTCGTTGCGCTGTTCGCTATCTCGAACCAACCTCTCGGGGCATCTGGGGCCTATATCCAGACGGTCAAGACCATTCGTCGAAACACCGATTCGGTGAGTTGGCGAGCGTTCTACTTCGTCGGCATCTTTCTTGGCGGCGCGCTCGCCACCATCCTCGGCCCAGGTATCGAAGTTCGGCGCGGGTACAGCGCCCTCCACGCCGCAGGGTGGTCAGAAGCGACCATCATGATCGTTGTTCTCCTCGGAGCCATCGTGATGGGTTACGGAGCCCGTGTGGCAGGCGGCTGCACCTCCGGGCACGGCATCTGCGGAACTGCGCAACGGTCCCCTGCTAGTTGGGCGGCAACCGCCACCTTCATGGCCGCTGCTGTCGCCGTCACCTTCCTACTGACGTCGTTCACCGGTCTTGGCGACGTCGTTCCGGCGGTGGCGAAATGAGACGCTCAATGAACATCATCGGTCTCGTCTTCGGAGCGATGTTTGGCTTTGTTCTCGCTGCCGGCCGTCTCCACGATTACGACACCATCCACGCAACGCTTCGACTCGAAAGCTTCTATGTGTTCGGTCTGATGGCCTTGGCGATCGGCATCTCCGCTCCTCTTCTGTGGCTGTTGGAGCGTCGCCAACTCGCCACTCCTTATGGCGGGGTGCTCTCACTCGCTCGTTCGAAGGTTGAACGACACCACATTTATGGTGGAGCCCTCTTTGGGGCCGGCTGGTCGATCGCAGGAACGTGTCCAGCACCGGCGCTCGCCATGCTCGCCTCTGGTGCTGGTTACGGCGCAATCGCCGTCGTCGGCCTCTTCATCGGGCTGATGGCTCGTGACCAACAGGTCCAGCGTTCACATAGCGTCATCACCGAAGGTGACGGCGAGCGAAGCACACTTCCGATGACAAAGACGCTCGGGGCGCGCTAGATGAGGTTTGCTGGCGTCCTCAGCTGTCACCTCACTCTCGAGATGTCTCAGGCGTGACCGGTGACCGCGTTCGCCGGATCATTCACGTCAATCGGGTCGTCAGGTGTTGCTGACCGCTGACTTCCACTCAAGATAAATGCGGTCACCGCAAGGGTGACCATGATGATCGCACACACGGCATACGCCGGGAATCGGCCGTAGCTCTCGTAAAGAAACCCAGCCACAACCGCGATGGCACCAGCCGAGAGCGTCTGAACTCCTCCTAGCAAGCCCTGCCCGCCGGCGTGGCGGTCTTCGGGTGTGACCATTCCGACGGCAACAGCAGAACTCGACACTGTCAATGAATCGGTAACGCCATGGAGGACTCCGACTCCCAACATCACAAGCGCAGATGGAAGCAGCCCATACATGAGCATGTAGATGGCACCAATAATCAAGCCCACCGGACCAACACGAAACGGCCCAATCCTCTGCGCCAAACGGCCGCCCCGCTCTGCCAAGAAGATCATCGGGAGCACAAACAAGGTGATTCCGACATTCGCAATCCATTCAGAAGCCTCAAGATCGTCAAGCATGACGACCCACAACGCATCAAAGGTGCCAATCATCACGAAGACTGCAACACCCATGCACACAGCCGCGGCATACGGCTTGATCTTCAGCAGATCAAAGGCCAGCTTGCTTGACTCAGCGTCGGCCCGCTCCTCAACGTTGATGCGCACGATAATGAAGATGCTCAACAACGATGCTGTGGCAATCATCAGAAACGGAGCCGGGAGCCCTAACGGCCCGACCACCAGCGCCGACAGCAGAGGGCCAACCGCGAAACCTGCCACATCTGCGGCAAGAAGAAGACCGAGGTTGTCGCCGAGGCGATCAGCATCGCCAAGGATGACAATCCGACGGATCGCAGGAAACGCAACACCGAGACCAATTCCCATCACAAAACGGCCAATGAGCAGGACGACAGTGGTTTGCCCAAACGCAAGCATGACTAAGCCGCCGAAATTCAACAGAAGCCCGACGACGACGATTGATTTGGCGTGTCCCCGATCTGCAAGCGGCGCGAGGAATATCTGTGCGAGAAACGACGACAGAAACCCAATTCCGACGATCATGCCGAGTCGACTCTCCGAAATGCCGAACCGGTCTCGATAATCATCGAGCACAGTGAACATCACGCCATAGCCAGAGGCCATCACCGCCATAATCGCGCCAAGGCTCATCACCGTGCGACGGGTCATGGGCGGAGCGAGCGAATCAGCGAGTGTCACGAGGTGAGGCTAACTGGCTCGCACCCGAACAGAGAGGCATGTCACACAGCCCTCAAGGCGCTCGAATTCTGAGATGTCAACGCATACGGTCGTAAGGCCGCGCGCTTGCAACATCTCCGCTGTGCGAGGCGCCGAAGTCGACATGAGCACCGTGTTATCGGCTATCTGAACGACATGTCCGCCATGTTCTTCCGGAACCTCAAGAAAGCGGGGGAACAGCGTCTGATCATCAATCAGCGGCGGATAGCCAATCACGGTTCCATCAGGTATCGCAGTCACCGCCGACTTGAGGTGAAGAACCTTTGTCACCGGAATTGGACGCACTTCCCACCCCAGTGGCCCAATGATCGACGCAAGCGCTTCAACACCTGCAGCAGTAGTTCGCCCACCCACTCCGACATAGGCGGTCGACCCGATCTTTAACACGTCTCCGCCATCGAGATCACCGGCTGGCAGCTCTTCTACCGCGAGACCTGCGTTGCCGAACACGTCCGCGAGCCCAGTGGTTTCCCCCCGACGTTCGGGGGCTCCCGGGCGAGTAATGACTGCGAGTTTCCCAAACATCACCGCAGCATCTTCGATGAATACACCGTCGGGGTGCTCGTCAACGGCAGGAGCCTCGACAAGACTCCATCCGCAACGTACGAGAGCGTCGCAGTAGTTATGCCACTGCTCAACGGCGCGGTCGACATCAACTTCGGTGCGTTCGATATGAGTAACCAAACCGTCACCAAGGTGTGGGCTCGGTTTCCGGACGTACGCAATGTTGTTCACTCGAACAGTTTGCCAAGGCAATCATCGCATCGGACGCCTCAACTTGCGATACGACGAGGGCTAGTGTTCACTCGTGGCGAACTTTGTGCGGTCTAACCTCATCGTCGCCTCCGGAACCGCATGCTCACGGGCAACAGGGCTTCTCCGTGTCATCGTGCTCGCATACGTTGTCGGCCAGAACGCGCTTTCTGATGCCTACAAATTGGCCAATGAAACGCCAAACATCGTGTACGACCTCATTATCGGTGGAGTGCTCTCCGCAACCCTGGTGCCGGTGTTCACCTCGCTCATCGTTCAGGAGCGGCGCTCCGACGATGACGAGCGCGGATTTCATGCTGTCGTGAGCGCGGCCCTTCTTGCGTCAACTGTGCTTGCAGTTCTTGCGGTGGCGCTCGCCCCACTGATCTTCCGGTTGTACTCCCTCACCACCGCCGACACGGTTGACGCTGACACCTTTCGATCGGTCGGAACGATGCTCACCCGGCTCTTCGTCATCCAAGTGCTGTTCTACGGCATCACCGGGGTGATGACCGCGATTCTCCATTCGTTGCGTCGATTTCTTGCCGCTGCATGGGCTCCTGTCGCATCAAATCTCATCATCATCGCCACCTTGCTCACGCTTCCTGGTGCCGGCTCAACAACGTGGGGCCTGTCAGATGTCACCACCGATACGCGCTTTTTTCTCACCCTTGGCTTGGGAGCAACCGGAGGGATTGCGCTCATGGCGCTCATCACCACCGTTGCGGTATTCCGCACCAAGGTTGGGCTGAAATGGCACGTCGATCTTCGCCACCCAGCTGTCGTCCGCGTCGCAAGGATGAGCGGATGGACACTCGGGTTCGTTGTTGCGAATCAGGTTGCGTTGGTGGTCATACGCAACCTCGCTGACCCGGGCTCGTCGCTCGCATCTGCCTATTTCGATGCATTCATCTTCTTCGTTCTTCCCCATGGCCTGCTCGCCGTCTCTATCGCAACAACCTTGCAGCCCGAACTCGCCAGAGCGGTTACCCAACAACAGGGCGAACGCTTCACACGATTACTCACCGGCGGCATCAGAGCGATCGTAGCTCTTACCGCTCCCGCATCAGCCGCGTTGCTCGTCGTCGGACCACTTGCGATTACAAGCCTCATGCAGCGGGGTCAATTTGATGCGGCCTCGGCTCAGAACACCAGCGATGCGCTTTCCGGGCTTGCGATCGGCCTCGTCGGCTTCTCGACGTATCTGTTCGTTCTCCGAGGGTTCTACGCTCACGGCGATACCCGAACACCATTCTTCCTCAACGTTGGTGAGAACGGCCTCAACGTTGTACTCGCCGTGATTCTCGTGGGCCCGTTCGGCGTCTTCGGCCTCGGCCTGTCGCTTGGCATCGCCTATCTCGTGGCAGCGGCCGTCAGCCTGATCATTCTCCGCCAGCGGCATGCGCGAACTCTTCACGTCATTGCACTTACCCGCGACATCGCCGTGCTTTCGCTGTCGGCAGGCATCGGCGGCTGCTCTACCTGGCTCCTGATGTCTGCGCTGAGCGCATCCTCTTGGCAAGGCATCAAAGGCATCTTCGGTGCAATTGCACTGTCAGCCGTGCTCTTCGCGGTCTACATCGCCTGCACAAAAGTGTTCAAGGTCGACTGGAAGAGCCTTACAGCACTCGCCGAGTAGGTCACTGCGGAAGCACGACGAGATCATCGCGATGGACAACCTCATGATGCATGCCTTGAGGAAGCGCAGAAGTCTGCAGTCCGATCACATCACGTAGCTCGGCGGCCGATAGGCCGGTCATCCCTCGGGCAAAGACAACGCCGCGTGCATCAACAATTTCGACCGTCGCTCCGGAGATAAATGCTCCATCAACTTCGGTGACACCCGCCGGGAGGAGGCTTGTGTTTTTCGTGGTGAGAGCTGCTTGTGCCCCGTCGTCGACGGTGATGCGGCCGGCAGTTTCTGCGGCGAAGGCGATCCACAGTTTTCGTGCGGTCAACGTTCGTTGATGCGCCTCAAATGTGGTGCCGAGGGTTTCGCCCGCAACGATCGCCGCAACAACACCTTCATGCTCAGCATTTGCGATCACTGTCCTCACCCCAGACCACGACGCAATTCGGGCAGCAACAAGTTTCGATGCCATGCCGCCAGACCCAACACCGCTTTTTGAAGTCGATGCCTGAATTGATAGCAGCGGGTCGTCAGCCGACACGCGGTCGACCAACTTCGCGTCGCTGCTCAATCGGGGATCAGCGGTGTACAGCCCGTCAAGATCGGTGAGCAGCACGAGCAGGTCGGCGCTCACACTGTGCGCGAGTAATGCTGCGATTCGGTCATTATCGCCGTAGCGAAGTTCACTACTTGCAATCGCATCATTCTCATTGATGACCGGCACACATTTCAGTGACAGCAGCCGTTCTAACGTCTGTCGAGCGTGAAGATATTGGCTTCGATGTACAAAATCGAGCGGATCGAGCAGCACTTGCGCACCTACGAGGCCATGCGAAGCCAGTTCGTCGTCATAGACCCCCATCAACCGGCTCTGCCCGACAGCTGAAACCGCTTGAAGTGTCTCAACATCGGTGGGCCGTTCACTGAGTCCGACTGCGCCAACGCCGGCCGCTACTGCTCCAGATGACACCACGATGGGCTGATGGCCAAGTGATGCGAGTGAGGCAACATCACGGCAAAGACGCGAAATTGCCTCATGATCAATTCCCCCATCCGAACGAGTCAGCGACGAGGAGCCGATTTTGACGACAACTTTCATACCCACACAACTACCGGTTCACATCGAACAAACGGGCTCACACATCGGCCTGGTATTCAAAGCTGAACTCGCCAATCCATACGATGTCACCATCAGCAACACCCGCTCGGGCCAACATTTTTGAAATCCCCAGCCGCTCAAGACGAGAATCGATCCAGTCAAGAGCTTCGGGCGTCGTAACGTCATTGAGCGCAACAACACGCTCAACTTCCCGTCCGACCAACCTAAATTCGTTGTCATCGAGCCGCTCCACAACCGCCCCAGTGACCTCAGGGCGCAGCACGACGATCCCCTCGTGATGTGGTTCGACCGAGCGAGATTCGTGAACAACTGATGCCATTTGTCCGACGAGTTCGCGCACTCCCGACTGGGTAATTGATGAAATCACTAAGCGGTCGCCAAAGTTCTCCACATCTTCGGTGGAGGCCATATCAGCTTTCGTTCCAACCACGATGCGCGGGCGCTCTAGAAGGTCGGGGCGATACTGGCCAAGTTCGTTGAGCAACGTTTCTTCTTGTTGCTGAGCGCTCATCTCATCGACCGGCGCAAGATCGATCAGCAGGCACAACACCCGAGCTCGTTCGACATGGCGAAGAAAACGATGACCCAATCCCCTTCCTTCGCTTGCACCTTCGATGAGACCGGGGATATCTGCCACGACAAAGTTGGTGTCGTCGTCAAGAGCAACGACACCGAGATTTGGTTCGAGAGTGGTGAACGGATAGTTCGCAATCTTCGGCTTGGCAGCGGAAATCACACTGATCAATGTGCTTTTGCCGGCATTTGGAAACCCGACAAGTGCAACGTCGGCCATGAGTTGAAGTTCAAGCTTCAACCAGCGTTCATCGCCGTGTTCGCCCTGCTCAGCAAACGTCGGAGCGCGACGCTTATTTGAGAGGAACCGTGCATTTCCGCGTCCGCCTCGGCCGCCAGCTGCACCAAGCCAGCGGTCACCATGTCGAAACAGTTCTGCGAGCACTTCACCCGTGTAGAGGTCTTTCACGACGGTGCCTTCTGGAACCTTTACCTCGAGGGTGGTGCCGCGCTTTCCGTGCAGATCTTTGCCTTTGCCGTGCACACCATTCGTCGCCCGCCGGTGTGGATGATCACGAAATGGCAGCAGCGACGCCACATTGTGGTCGGCCACGAGCCACACATCGCCACCGTTTCCGCCATCGCCACCGTTAGGGCCTCCATCAACGACCGGGCCCTCACGTCTAAACGACACGCACCCCGCCCCGCCGTCACCCCCTCGAATATTGAGTTGGCACTCATCAACAAACTGTGACACAACAAGCACGCTAGCGACACCCCTGACCTATCGTGAGGACATGGCTGTCGACGACAGATTTCCCTCCGAGGGCGAACTTGGTGAACGTGCAGAAAAGTGGGCGTCGACAATGCGCGGTCACCACCATGATGGAGTCGCCTTCGCCCACGAAGACTCATGGGCCGGGCCAGGTGATCCGGTAGTCGTTTCCCGTCAAGAGCGCGAAGAACGACAAGACCGCTCGCTCGCACGTCTCGCAACCCGCCCACACGGCGCCGGTTCGCGACTGGTCGAAGAATCGCCTGATCCCTTTCGTACGTGCTTTCAGCGTGACCGCGACCGCATCTTGCATGCGTCAGCATTTCGTCGTCTTGCCGGCAAAACCCAAGTCTTCGTCTTTCCTGATGACCATCAACGTACGCGCCTCACCCATGCACTCGAAGTAGCCCAGATTGCTCGTTCGATAGCAGGACCGCTCGGCCTCAACGTCGACCTCGCTGAGGCAATTGCCATTGGCCACGACTGCGGGCACGGCCCCGGAGGCCATGCGAGTGAAGACGCGTTCAGCCCGTACCTCAACGACGGATACGACCACGCGGTGTGGGGGGCAGATGTCACCCTCGTGCCACTCAACCTTTGTGCAGAAACTCTTGACGGCATCCGCAACCACTCATGGAGCCGGCCAGCACCCACCACTCCCGAAGGTGAGGTTGTGTCATGGGCTGACCGTATCGCCTACGTTTGCCACGACTTCGAAGATGCAGTCGCCGCAGGCATCGTTACTCCCTCGATGCTTCCCGACATCGTCGCTTCTCGATGTGGCACCGCAAGAAGCCAACAGCTCGGCACTTTTGTGAGAGCAATGCTGAGCGCTACCGAGCAATCGGGGCGCATCGGAATGACCGCTGATATCGCCGAAGCGCTTTCGGAGTTCCGAAGGTTTAACTACGACAACATCTATCTGCGACCAGCATCAACTCGTCAGGCTCAAAGCGTTATCTCGATGCTGCAGGCGCTGGTTGAGCATTTCACTGCTCACACGCATCTGATTCCGGTCGAGGTGCTTCTCAATTCCGGGCCGACCGGCAACGACGATGAATCACTCTTTGCGGCGGTGAGTTGGGTCAGTGGAATGACCGACCGCTATGCGTGTGGGCAAGCGGTTGAACTTCTTGGTTGGCAACAAGATCAGTTGCCAGCCGGCATTGACGTGTAGCAGAAGTTACGAGACGGGGTGGACGTCAACGACCTTGCGGCCCTTGCGCTCGCCAAATTTCACTGAGCCGTCAACGAGTGAGAACAACGTATCGTCGCCACCAATGCCAACATTTTTGCCGGGGTGCACGCGGGTACCACGCTGACGGATGATGATTGTTCCTGCGGTGATCTTGGTGCCATCGAACACCTTGACACCGAGACGCTGAGCATTTGAGTCACGTCCGTTGCGGGTTGAGCCGCCACCTTTTGTCTTTGACATGTCTTATCCTCCGCTCAATCTCACGCAGTGATCGAGGTGATCTCGACGACGCTGTAGTTTTGGCGATGCCCGTAGCGACGGCGCTGGTTCGTGCGGCGCTTATAGGTAAAGCCGTTTACTTTCGGCCCCTTCATCGTGCCGAGGATGCGACCCTTTACCGCCGCCTTCTCGAGGGAAGACCCTGCGAGCACACGATCTCCATCGACGACGAGAACCGGGACAAATGACACCTCAGAGCCTTCGTCGCCATCGATCAATTCGATGGTGACCTGCTGGCCTTCAGCGACCTTTTCTTGCTTACCGCCCGTGGCAATTACTGCGTACATAGCCTCACGGATGCTAACGGGTGCAGACATCAGTACCAACTGCCATGTCGATCAGTCGAGTAAGGAGTGATCAACAACCACTCCCCGCCCGGTGCAATCAGGACACTGTTCAGAAAATTCAGTCAGTAATCCTTCGCCGATGCGCTTACGGGTCATCTCGACAAGACCCAATTCCGAGATATCGAAGACCTGGGTTCGTGTCTTATCTCGGGCCAACGCGTCGCGGAACGTCTCAATCACTTTTGCGCGGTTTGCTTTTACTTCCATGTCAATGAAGTCGATGACGATAATGCCGCCGATATCTCTCAACCGAAGTTGCTTGGCGATTTCTTCGGCAGCCTCAAGGTTGTTGCTGAACACGGTTTCTTCGAGGTTGGACGTTCCGACGTTCTTGCCGGTGTTCACGTCGATCACCGAAAGCGCTTCCGTGTGCTCGATGATGAGCGAACCGCCAGATGGCAACCAAACCTTGCGATCGAGCGCCTTGTGTACTTGTTCGTGTACGTGGTGGCGCTCGAATAGCGCTAAGCCCTCAGCTTCGGCGTCGTAGTACTCAACGCGGTCGGCGAGCTCAGGGTTAAATGCCGCCACATACTCACGAACCTCTTCGTACAAACGGCGATCATCGATGACCACTCCGCGATAGTCAGCGTTGAACTCCTCACGGATCACACGCACTGCGAGTTCCGGTTCGCGGTGCAGCAATGCTGGCTTTTTCAGTCCCTTTGCTTGAGCCTCGATGCGATCCCACTGCTCTAACAGCATCCGCATATCGGCCGTGAGTTCTGCTTCTGTTGCGTGTTCTGCAGCGGTACGCACGATGAGGCCATGGCCCTCTGGCTTCACCTTGTCGAGAATGCTTCGCAAACGGCGGCGAACCTGGTCAGGTAGGCGCTTTGAAATTCCGTACGTCGTTGAATTTGGAATCAGCACAACAAATCGACCGGGAAGCGAAACTTCCTGGGTGAGGCGAGCACCTTTTGCTCCGATCGGGTTCTTTGTGACCTGACAGAGAATTGTCTGTCGATTCTTCAAAATCTGCTCGATGCGAGGGTCGTTCCCATCACTCTCAATGTCTTCAGCGTCGTATTGAACGTCACCCCGATAGAGCACCGCATTCTTTGGTGTTGCAATATCGACAAATGCTGCTTCCATGCCCGGCAGCACATTCTGTACTCGTCCGAGGTAAATGTTGCCGTGAATCTGACTGACATCGTCAGCCGGCCGACTCACGTAATGCTCAATGAGGTTCCGGCCCTCGAGAACTGCGACCTGGGTAATACCCTCACGCACCTGAACGCACATGAAATAACGCCCAATCGGCTTTCCATTGCGCTCGCGACCGCGCCGTTGATCTCGCGCTTCAGCCGAGAGCTCACCGCCGCGCCGGCGACGGCGTGACGACGAACGCCCCTTTGATGAGGAACCCGACGACGCACCCTTCCCATTTGCCGAATCGGAGTCCTGTTTCTTCTGCTGTTGCCCTTTTTGTCCACCGCCCTTGCGCCGTCGCTTTTGGCCGCTCCGGTTAGATGATGGTGAACTCTCTGCCTCTTCCGAGGGGCCGTTTGCCGGGCCGGGTGGAGGCACGTTTGGAACCGGCATCGTGTCACCAATTTGCGGCTTTTTCACCAATGCTTCTTCGCGTGCTTCGGGAGAACCCAACCGGCCCTCTCGCATTGGTTCTGGCAATTCTTCAGGATTTCCTGTCGCCGATGACGACCCATCAGCAGCAGACTTGGGGCGGCTTTGTCCACCACGCGAACCCCGTCGCCGAGGCTGATTCGATGATATGGGTGAAGGCGCGTTTGTTCCGTTAGAACTGCGATCGTTTGTCGAAGAGGACTGCTCGGAGGTGTCCGAATGATCTTCGGAACCACCGCGAGGGGGTGACTGTTCCATGAGGAAATTCCTTACGAGAGTTGGCGCAATCAATGCGCACAGATGAGCAGAAACCGGCTGCGTGGAACGCGCCCACGTTCTGCAAACGAATAGTCGCAATGGCCACAGAGAACACCGTCAAGACAACCGGGGTGACAAAAGTGGACATAACTCTGTCAGTTTACCTGACCACATGTTGAGAAACCTGAATAGCGGGTCAGCGCATCCGCCGCATATACACACTCTGCACAAGCCCAAACATTGCGCAGTACACGATCAAACTCGACCCGCCATAGGAGATAAATGGCATTGGTAAACCGGTGACGGGCGTAATCCCTAGGGTCATACCGATGTTCTGGAACATCTGCCACAGCACCATCGTGAACACCCCGGCACAGATGTATGTGCCCAACGCGTCTTTCGAGAGGCTTGCTACCCGCCAAATTCGGGCAAGGACGACCATAAACAACGAGATGAGAATCAGACATCCGACCAAGCCAAATTGTTCAGCAACCGCCGCAAACGGAAAATCGGCCCACATCACCGGGATGTCGCGCCCGTTCGTGAGAGGTCCTTCGAGCCACCCCTTACCCCAGAGACCCCCAGTGCCGACCGCACGGATAGCGTTTCGCACCTGATACACCGCGTCCTGAAGCGCCGGATCGGTGGTCTCTTGGTCAAGAAACACTTTGAGTCGCTGCACCTGGTATTCGTTGACGAGACGGGCAATGAACGCTGCGAGCACCGTCATCAGCGCAAGCACAGAAACTGCGACGATGTATTTCGGTCGTGCACCTGCGATAAGCAGTGTCCCCATTGCAAGCGCAACGAGCACCGACGCTGAGCCCAAGTCGGGCTGAATGATCACCAGCACCGCTGGAAACCCGACAAGAATGAGGCCTCCGAGAAATCGCGGGTAACTCACTTCGTCGGTGCGTTCTTCGGCAAGAAACGCTGCGAGGAGCAGCATGGTCGAAAACTTGGCAAGTTCTGCGGGCTGAAGGTTGAACGGGCCGAAGTCAAAAGAGATCCGATCTGCTCCTTGCGCAAGGCCGATCAACAGCAGCAGCACCAGCATTGCGATCGTTGCGATATAGATCGATACCGCACGATCCTTCAACGTCTCGTAATCAATTGACATCACGACAACCATTGCGACGAGTCCGATAATGCCGAACACCACCTGCCGGGTCGCAAAGGCGAACGGCTCTCCTTCGATTCGGGTTCGTGAGGCCGAATACACAACAAAACACCCGATCACCATCAGAAGGAACTGGGTGATGAGAAGCACCCAGTCCACATTTCTGCTCGGGTCGCCCGGCGACCGCCTGATATTGCCGAGACCACTGCTCGGGCGGCGTGAGATCAATGTTCTCGCCATCTCACACCTACTCGATCAACCCGACTGTTGCTCCACCGCGGCGGTTAAAGCAACTCACCTCATCAAGGCGCTGAGGCCCGGCCGCAACAGTCGATGACTCGTCAAGCGGCTCAGAAACACGAACCGGAGCGCTTCGGATCGACCCCGACAGCATCATGAACGCACATTTCACCACGGGAGCAGCAGCTTGAGATCCGTAGCCTGCCTTCTCCAAGTACGCAGTGATCACATACGGGTCGTTGTCGTCGAGCGAAAACGCAGTGAATGCAGAGGAGTCATTCCACGGGTAGTTGCCTTTGCCCTGCGCGGTTCCCGTCTTGCCAGCAACCGGGATCGCGTCATCGGGGTAGTCGAAGAAGAGTTTTTCTCCGGTCGTTGAGTGATAAGGAATGTCGGTGCCAGGTGTTCCCGCACCAGTCGTCACCACGCGCGTGAGGCCGGTGATGATTGGGGCCAGTAATTCATCGTCAATGTCGAGATTGCGCTGAATGACGGGGGCCTGGCTCGACTGATGCACGGTCCCACCGTAGATGTTTGCGTATCCAGGTCGACCGTCTGGTGTGCCCGGTTCAAACACCGTCGAAATGAGGGTGGGCTGAATGACAAGACCACCGTTCGCAAGAACGCTGTACCCCTGATTCAACTGAAGCGGAGTCGCCGACAGCAGACCCTGGCCAATCGACATCTGAATACTGTCTCCCACATAAAACCCTCGGCCTTCGTCTTCGCTGATCACTCCTCGTTCGGCGTAGAGGCGTTTGAGTTCTTGGTCGGGAACGGTGCCGTCATACTCAAAGGGAAGTTCGATCCCCGTGTCTGCGCCAAAGCCAAACGCCTCAACTTCCTCTTGGAAGACCGGCTCCCCCTCGTTTTGAACAAGAAGATCTTCACCGAGTTTGTAGAAGAACGCGTCTGACGAGATCGCAAGCGCCGCTTCAACGTCAACCTCACCGTAGACACACGGCGCCCCAGTGCCACACAACGCATTCTTGAAGGTGCAACGGATGAGTCCACGCGCACACCGGTCTTGGTTGACGCTATAGATGTCGTAGTAACCCGTGTCAACGTAGGTGTCTTCGGGGGTGATAAGACCGGTGTTCAACGCCGCGTACGCAGTAAACGGTTTGAAGGTCGATCCAAGGTTGTATCTGCCCTGCACTGCTCGGTTGACAAGAATCGACTCGTCAGGGTCGATCGGTGAGCCATCTGGCTTCGTCGAGGGGAAAATCTCTCTGAACTTTGTGCCGGTGAGCTCGGCTTCAAACCAGCGATTATCAAAGGTCGGGTAGCTCGCCATTGCGATCACCTCACCCGTGTCGTATCGCCGAATAATTGCCGAACCTGCCGGAGATTTGAACGGGACCTGCTCCGGTAGCTCCGGGTCGAGGAGGTCGTAGGTGCCGTCTGGCTGACGAACTAACGGGTTTGGCGCGTATTGATAACGCCGAGACACAATTGCTGTTTCAAGGGCCTGTTCGACGTACACCTGCACATCGAGATCGACGGTCAGCTGGACGTCATAGCCGTTGATCGGTGGCACCTCCTCAACGACGTTGACGGGGCGATTCGTCGCATCGACCTCAAGTACCTGATATCCCCACTGCCCGTGTAGGAGGTCTTCGAGGGAACGTTCAACTCCAAACTGCCCAACCCGCTCGTTTCGCAGGTACCCGCGGACAAGGTAATCGTCGAGTTGCTCAGCGGTTATCGCTCCCATGTAACCAACGACATGGGCAGCGTGAGGCGCATACGGATATACCCGCTTCCATTCGTTCAGGATCTCGACTCCGGGCATCTGCTCGACGCGTTCGAGTATTGCGATCGCCGTCGGCTCATCAATGTCTTCAACGAGCGGCAACGGAAGGAACGGCGAATAGAACCCCGACAGGTAGCGGTCTTCCATCTCGCTGACTTCGGTCTCGACCCATTGTGCGATCTTGGTGAAAAGTTCGGTTCGTTCACTTGAGCGCTGCAGATATTTCCAATCGACTGCGAGGGTCAAAATGCGCTCGTTATCGGCGAGGATTCGGCCGTCTGCGTCAAAGATCCGACCGCGCTCGGGTGCAAGCTGAATGACCCGAGTTCTAGATCGGTCGACTCGTGCCTGAAGTTCATCTGCCCGCACCGTCTGAAGGAACCACAGCCTGACACCGAGTAAACCAACAAGAATGAAAGCGACCGAGGCAAGAATTCCGAGACGCACAGAACGTCGGTCAACTGCCATACGGTAAGTCTCGCGTCTTTCCTTGCGCGTCAGGTGTCAGCATCGGCAACTCGTACTTCGGCCGGACGGATAGCTAACGCCCATCGTGCAATCGGAATCAACACCGGAGAGAGCATCCCCGCTGAGAGCGCCACTACTGGAAGCACGATCGCAATGCGCACATCAAACACGCCGGTCTCACCAGTGAGCACTCTGATGATCGGAACGAGGACCTCACCGACGGCAGCTCCGATCGCAGCAAGAGCTGCGAGCATCCACCATGTTGGCTCAAGCCGGTATTGCCGACCCCAGCCAGCCGCGTAGCCTCCAAAGGTCATCGACATCGCGGTCGACCCCAACGGCAAACCCGATGCAAGGTCGTACATCAGGCCCAGAACAAATCCGGCTTTCGCGCCCTCACCCGGGCCGCTTGCCGCCCCCGCGGCAACCGCAAATGCGAGAACGATTTGAATGACGACGCCGAGTACACGAATCTCGGTTGCGATCGTCATCTGCAACGACAGCACGATGAAGCCGACCAAGACAGTGCGAGTAACCCATACTCGAGCCGGCACATCACTCACTGTCCGACCTCACTCGCAGGCTGGTACAGGACCACTCGCACAAACTGCAGCCGATCAAGATCGGCAGTCGGCTCAATTTCGAGTTCTTGCCCTGCAGTACCTGCCCTTGTGATGACGTTCAGTACCCGACCTAACGGGATGTTGGGAGGCGCGAGAGAGGTACTTCCTCCGGCAGTGAACACGGTGTCACCGACCTCGATCTGTCCGAAAGCCGAAGCGGACGCGATAAATGACACTCTCGGCAACCGATCGCTTCCCTGCCCGCGAAGCACACCGGTCTCGCGAATGATCTCAACCACAGTCGTCGTTGTTTCTGCAACGCTTTCGGTGGCTTCTTCATCACTCGCTTCGTCTGCGGCGACCGCTATGCCATCAGCTTCAGCGACCGGGAGCACGGTCGTTGATGTCGCAGCAACCGGAACTTCTTCCTTTGCGGCCAAAATCTTCACCGGGACCGCATAGGAGGGGTCGGTCACCAGCATGATGATGCTCGACTGGGGCGCAACACTCGTCACCTTGCCCACAAGGCCTGCCTCGTTGATTGCCGCCATTCCGACACGAATTCCATGAAGTGCTCCGCGGTCGATTTCAACCTGCTGGTCGAAGTTGCTCGGCGACTGGCCGACGAGGCGACCAGTGACAGAGCCATACGATGCGAGGCTCTCAAGGCCGGCGAGTGCTAACAGATCTTGGTTCTCAATAATTGCGTTTTGGGCAGAGATCTCCGCTGACCGCTGGGCATCGATTTCGGCCCGTAATTGACGATTTTCTTCCTCGAGGTCATCAAACTCCTGAAAGGAGCGCCACAGCCTGACAGCAGGAGCCGACACCACCTCCCCCGCCCGATTGATCGGCCGGTAAATAACGCCGAAGCCAGATCGAACTCCATCGAGCACCTGATTTCCTCGAAGGTCCAAGGTGAGCAAAAATAGTGAGGTCAACGCAAGGGCAATGACAACCCGTCGACGTCCAGGAGAGTATGTCGCCACGATCGGGCCCTCCTCAGAGGTCACCGCCGAGAGACATCAGGCCTCGGAGCTCATTGATGTTCTCCAATGCACGCCCAGATCCGACCACCACGCTGTAAAGCGGCTCATCGGTGATGTTGACCGGCATCCCAGTTTCATGTGACAAGCGATCAGGAAGTCCGCTCAACAGGGCTCCCCCACCGGTCAAGGTGATGCCGTCGGTCATGATGTCTGCGGCAAGTTCGGGCGGCGTGCGGTCAAGAGCGGTCTTCACCGCATCGACAATAGAGCTCACCGGCTCGGCTAAGGCTTCACGCACATGCTCCGTCGTTACTTGAATTGTTCGAGGGAGTCCGCTGATGAGATCACGACCGCGAATGTCTGCGGTGAGTTCCTCTTCAAGCGGCCAGGCCGAGCCCATCTGAATCTTGATTTCTTCAGCGGTTCGATCTCCGATTGCGAGAGAGAACTCTTTCTTCATGTACTGAATGACGGCATCGTCAAGTTCATCGCCGGCAACCCGCACCGACTGAGCGGTAACGATTCCACCGAGCGAGATCACTGCAACCTCGGTGGTTCCGCCACCGATGTCAACAATCATGTTTCCTGCTGCGGTATGCACGGGAAGGTCAGCGCCAATCGCCGCCGCCATCGGCTCTTCAATGATGTGAACCGGCTTTCGCGCCCCTGCGTACTCAGCGGCATCTTGCACCGCACGCTGCTCAACCCCAGTAATTCCCGAAGGAACACAGATGATCATTCTCGGTTTCGACCACTTCGACGCATGCACCTTTTGAATGAAATATCGCAGCATCTTCTCGCAGACCTCAAAGTCTGCAATCACACCGTCTTTGAGCGGGCGTATTGCTTTGATGTGGTTGGGCGTGCGGCCCATCATTTTCTTCGCCTCGACGCCAACCGCAACCGGCCGCCCGTCGTTTACATTGATCGCCACGACCGACGGCTCGTCGAGCACCACACCGAGACCACGGGCATAAATCAAGGTGTTTGCAGTCCCGAGGTCAATGGCGAGGTCACGTCCTAAACCGAGTGGGTTACTTCGCACAACTTCCTCCTTCCCGCGCGTCTAACTCGTCGTGTACACCAACGCAGACGATGTATGCCTGCGGGCGAAATGTTACAGATTCGGGAAGAAAATGCCGATTTCGCGCTGGGCGCTTTCGAGCGAATCGCTGCCGTGCACAAGATTTTCGGTGAACAGAATGCCGAGATCACCACGAATCGTCCCGGGTGCAGCTGTGCGAGGGTTTGTTGCGCCCATCATCGTTCGAACGACTTCCCACGTGTCTTCTGGGCCTTCAACCACCATCGCAACGACTGGGCCTCGGCTCATGAAGGCGACGAGATCAGCGTAAAACGGTTTGCCGACGTGTTCCTCGTAGTGACGCTCAAGCGTTGCCGCATCGAGCTGGCGAAGTTCCATCGCAACAATGTCAAGGTTTTTTGATTCGAAACGGTCGAGAATCGATCCAACAAGCTTGCGCTCAACAGCATCGGGCTTCAACAGGACGAGGGTGCGGTCTGACATAGAAGATGACGCTATCGGTCATCTCCCACTGTGACGCAGAAGGGTTGGGCGCACCGCACCGACAACGTAGATCGATCCGGCCACCAAAATCGCGTCATCGGCGCCAGCTCGGCGAAGCGCTTCCTCGCATGCAGCAATTGGGTCGTCGATCACCAGCACCTCGACACACCCTGCTCGACGAGCTGCAGCACCGATAACGGCCGCTGCAACACCACGGGGAGTCGGAGCGGTACAGGCAATCACAACATCGAAATCGTCGGCGCGCAGTGCAGAAATCATTTCATCAGCGTCGCGAAGGGTGCCCACGACGAGGATTCGGCGGTCCTCGGGCCGAAAATCGTCGAAATACACGCCGACCGAACTATCTGCACCTGGAGGATTGTGGGCTCCATCAACGATGACAAGTGGTTGCACACCCACAACTTCGAAACGTCCTGGAAGTTCGACAGCGCCGAAGCCCTCCCGAACAACGTCATCTGCGAGCGGCGCTGCAAAGAATGTCTCAACTGCGCACAGTGCTGCCGATGCATTGTCGGCTTGATGGGCGCCATGAACAGGCAAATACACATCGCTATATACGGTGGTCGGCGTACGCAAGTCGAGCAGCCGGCCACCGACCGCCAACGTGTTATCAACAACCGCAAAGTCTTCATCACGCACCAGCATTGAGGCGTGAGGCTCCTGGGAGAACACTTTGATGAGGTTCGGGTCGGTCTCGCCCACCACAACAGCTCCGTTCTCGGTGATGATGCCCGCTTTCTCACTTGCGATGTCGGCAAGCGTTGGACCTGCAAATTCGGTGTGATCGAGCCCGATGTTCGTAATGACTGCGACCGTGGCGTCGACAACATTTGTTGCATCCCATCGACCCAACAACCCCACCTCGATCACCATGACGTCGACTGCGACATCAGCAAACCAACGGAACGCAGCAGCGGTGATCGCCTCAAAGAAACTCGGACGCACCCCGGTGATTGCCTCCAACTGAGCGATGGCTGCGATCTGTTCGGCAAATTCCTCATCAGAAATCGGCTCACCATTGCGCTGAATACGTTCATTAATGCGTTCGAGATGCGGACTGGTGTACGTGCCCACCGTCAAACCCGATGCCATCAGCAAGCGAGAAATCATCTGGACGGTTGAACCCTTGCCATTCGTCCCGGTGACATGAATCACCGGCGCAGCGTGTTGCGGGTCACCCATGGCAGCGCACAACCGGCCAATTCGCTCGGTGGTTGGAGAGTCGATTCTTCCGGTCACGTCGTAAGACGTATGGTCGTCAAGGTACCTCAGAGCTTCGTCAAAGTTCATTGCGCCCGAGGTTCAGCTGGCAGCGCGGCGCTGACGAGATGCGCCTTTACGAGGCACCAACGTTGGGTTGACCCGCTCAAGAACTGTGTCTGCATCGATGACAACCTTCGCGATATCGCCGCGGCCCGGCAAATCGAACATCGTATTGAGAAGCACTTCTTCCATGATCGCTCGAAGGCCTCGCGCACCGGTGCCTCGCATCAACGCCTGATCAGCCACCGCTCCGAGCCCATCGTCGGTGAACTCAAGTTCAACATCTTCAAACTCGAACACCTTGGTGAATTGTCGGACGAGAGAATTCTTGGGTTCGGTCAAGATCGCCATCAACGCATCTCGATTCAGCGAGCGCACCACACCGACCATTGGAAGACGCCCGATGAACTCTGGGATCATCCCGAATTTCACAAGATCCTCAGGAAGAACCTGAGCAAAGAGTTCGCCTGGGTCTCGTTCTTGACGAGACCGAACAGTTCCGTGGAAGCCGACACCTTGTTCGCCAACACGACGCTCGATGATCTCTTCAAGGCCGGCAAAGGCACCGCCAAGAATGAACAACACGTTTGTCGTGTCGATCTGGATGAACTCCTGATGGGGATGCTTGCGTCCACCCTGAGGTGGCACCGAGGCTTGAGTGCCCTCAAGAATCTTCAACAGCGCCTGCTGAACACCTTCACCCGAAACATCTCGGGTAATCGACGGATTCTCGCTTTTGCGAGCGACCTTGTCGATCTCGTCGATGTAGATGATGCCCGTCTCTGCACGCTTAGTATCAAAGTCCGCGGCTTGCAACAGTTTCAGCAAAATGTTCTCGACGTCTTCGCCGACGTAACCCGCCTCGGTGAGCGCTGTCGCATCTGCAACCGCAAACGGCACATTGAGCATGCGAGCAAGAGTTTGAGCGAGGTGAGTCTTGCCGCAACCGGTCGGTCCGAGGAGCAACACATTCGACTTCGTCAGTTCGACTTCGTCGCGGCGTCCGATGCCAGACGATGACTGCTGATATTGAACACGCCGATAATGGTTGTACACCGCGACCGACAAAATCTTCTTTGCGTGGTCTTGCCCAACCACATACTCATCGAGAAACTCTGAAATTTCTCGTGGGCTTGGAAGGTTGTCGAAGGAAATCTCGGTGGATTCGCTGAGTTCCTCTTCGATGATTTCGTTGCACAGGTCGATGCATTCGTCGCAGATGTACACACCTGGACCAGCGATGAGCTTCTTCACTTGCTTCTGCGACTTGCCACAGAATGAACATTTCAGCAGTTCCCCGCTGTCGCCGAATTTTGCCATCGCTTCACCTCCTCAAGCGCTTTTTGTGCGCTGAGGTCACCCTCAGCGTATTGCACCCGCACGGTCGATGACCGAACGAGAAGAAATCACTTGATCGATGATGCCATATTCGAGGGCCTCAGAGGCTTCCATTACGTAATCACGATCGGTATCGGCATGAATTCTTTCACGGGACTGGCCGGTGTGATTCGCCAGAATTTCTTCAAGAAGGTCTCGCATACGAAGAATTTCTTTCGCCGCCAACTCCAAGTCAGTGACCTGCCCGTAACCGACTTGACCGAATGGTTGGTGCAGCAACACCCGGCTGTGAGGGAGGGCAAGACGCTTGCCTTTCGTACCTGCCGCAAGCAATACCGCAGCCGCTGATGCCGCCTGACCAAGGCAGATTGTCGCAATGTCATTTCGAATGAACTGCATCGTGTCGTAGATCGCAAACAGAGCGGTGATATCCCCACCAGGCGAGTTGATGTAGATATTGATGTCCTTGTCAGGATTCTCTGATTCGAGGTGGATGAGTTGCGCGCAAATCAAAGACGCAATCTGATCATCTACCGGCGTCTGCAAAAAAATGATGTTGTCTTTTAGCAAGCGGCTGTAAAGGTCATAAGCCCTCTCACCCTTGCTCGTCTGTTCGACGACGTTCGGGACCAGATAGTTCGTTGCCTCGAGGTTCATGCATCTTCTCCTTCGTCCTCTTCGTTCTCCCCATCATGGTCTTGATCATGGTCGTTACCTAGAACTGTGTCGCCATCTATTTGCGCGCCATTTGTGTCGACAAATTCGATGTTGTGCAACAACCAGTCAAATGCCTTCGACTTCTTCACCGAAGCGGTCAGCTCTCCAACGGCCCCGTTCTGCTCGTACGCACGTCGAACATTGTCAGATGAGTCATTGAACTGCATCGCAAGGCGGGTGTATTCGAGCTCAAGATCTTCGCCGTCAACTGCGATGTTCTCCGCAACCGCAATTGCGCGCAACGCAAGGTCTGCTTTGACCGAACTTTCTGCTTGCTCACGGAAGTTGGCGATGAGATCCTCGGTCGACTGCCCGGTCGCCGACAGCCACGCTCCAAGATCCATGCCCTGTGCCTCAAACTGGCGGACGAGGTTTTGCAGACGTCCTTGCAATTCTTGTTCGACCATCGACTCAGGCGCATCGATGTCGACGAGCTCCACTAGGGCGTCGGTGACTTTCTGCCCGAGCGTCTGTCGAACTGCGTTGAGCTTTGAGTCCGAGAGCTGCTCTTTGATGGCCTCATGCCAACTCGCAACATCGGTGTACTCGCCGATGTTTTCTTCCACCCAGGCGTCGTCGACATCTGGCAGGGCGAGACTTTTCACCGCCGACAACTTCACGGTGAAGTCAGCTTCTTCTTCGGTTCCCTTGGGAGTGCTCGAAAACGACAACTCTTCGCCAACCTTGGCGCCGATGAGCTTCTCGTCAAAATCTTCGGTGACCCAGCCTTGGCCGATCTCATACGACCAGTCTTCGATATTGAGCCCGGCAAGCTCTTCGCCATCACGGGTAGCAGTCATGTCGAGCGTGACGTAGTCACCTGACTCTGCGGCGCGATCAACATCTTCGAGCGTTCCGTGGCCTTTCAACTGGTCTGCAACGGCTGCATCAAAGGCCTCATCGTCGATGTCGATCGGGTCGATTTCGACGCGAAGCCCGCCGTAGCCAGGCACCGTGATCTCTGGCCGGACTTCACATTCGGCCTCAAATTCGACTGCGCCCGCTTCTTCACCACTGGTGATTTCGATGGAAGGGGTTGCGATGAGATCGACATCATGCTCTTGCACAGCCTTCGTGAGATACGACGGAATCGAATCTCGCAGCGCCTGTTCGCGTGCTGGTCCTAGGCCGATGCGAGCCTCCAGCAATTTCCTTGGCGCCTTTCCGTTTCGGAAACCAGGAAGTTTTACTTCACGCGCAATGGTGCGGAAGGCCGACTCGATATCGGTCTCAAACTCTGTCTCGTCAATCTCGACGTAGACCTTTACTTTGTTGCCCTCGAGGGTCTCTACAGAACTCTTCACAGGCCGAGGAGTGTACCGGTGGTTCTGCCCCCATGCCCGGTGGAACGTGCGGAACACCCCCCATTTGGTGCACAATAGAGATGTGCCGATTTGGAAGCCTCACTCGTTATCTCAGCCACATGCCGATCAGATCGATCTGAAGCTTGGGGACCGCGTCCGCGCAACGGGTGAAATCGATCGCCCAGCGATCGGAGTGGTGCCCGATGGAACAGAGGGTCACATCTTGCTTGCAAATGGCTTCAACTGGCAGCGGTACCGCGTGCTATTCGACAATGGCATCGAAATCGGAGACCTCGATCATCGACATATTGCACCGATCGGGCGTGCAGCTCGTCGAGCTGCAAAACGCCGCTCCTGACACGTTGCCGATCACCCGTTAGTTATCGCTAACCGCTCGGTCTTCAAAGACGATGAGGCGTCCGTCGTAGTCGGCCACCCAGAGACGCCTCGTCAGAGCGTCGTAGGCAATTCCAATTGGGCGTCCGCCGACGTCAATCGTCTGCACTATCGACATGTCGGCGGTCTTCACCTTAGAGACCGTTCCGTCGAGATAATTGACTACGTACAAACTCGCTTCGTCATCTGCCAGCGCAAGGCTCCTCGTCTGGGTGCCCGTCCGAACCGTGCCGATGAGGGTGTCAGCCTTCACATCGATCATGCGGACAGTGTCCATCAAGTGATTGGACGAAAACAGGGTTGCATCGTCGGAAGACAGCACGATGTGGCGCGGCGTGATGCCTGAACTCGCAAGCGACGACACCACTGTCAGCGATTCAAGGTCGATGAGATCGATGCGCTCGGCTCCCATCACCGTTACATATGCCTGCGAGGAATCACTGGTGATTGCGACACCGCGAGGGTGACGGCCAAGATCAACCCTTCCGATCTCGGTCAGACTTTCGGTGTCGATCACCGAAACGTCAAAGCCACACCAGTTGGCCACGACGAGACGCCGGCCATCTGGTGAGACCTCCAAGAACTTTGGTACTGCTCCTGTGGGGACCACCCCGTCGATCTCAAAACGTTCGAGGTCGATGCGATACACGTAACTGTCTTCCCAATCTCCACGATCACACCCGTCGTCGGCATCTGAGCGGTATTGATCGCCATACATCTTGTAATTGCTCACCCACAAGTGCTGCCCGTCAGGCGAAACCGCCGCTTCGACCGGGGCGCCGGCAACCTGCACCGATTCATCGGTCAATCCAAAATCTTTGAGATCAACCGAGTCATCAATTTTCGCGACGATGTCACCCTCGCCGTCAAACACCAAGATGTTGTGCCGGTACATCATGTTCTGCGTGAAGACGAGGCCACCAGGCCCAATGACAACGCTTTTCGGTTTGAGATCGCTGTGAGTAACCGAAAACAACTCGACGAGGCGGCGCTCATCGGACCGAACACCGTCATCAGGCGGACCTGCGACGGTCGATGTTGTCGTCGACGACGACGAAGGGGCCACCGAGGTGACTACTGCAGTGCTGGCCGGCACTTGAGCGGCGGTCGTGGTCGTCGTGCTCTTCGGGGTGGTCGTTACCGCAGGGGTCTGTTCACTCTCTGATTCGATCGATGCTGGCCCTGCACACCCCAAGGCCAAAACCCATGAACTTCCGCATATCACAGACACCGTGACCCGACGCCGTAAGGAATTCATCATCAGCGGATGAGCGTAACGGTTTGGCAGGTACGCTCTAACGCACGGGAAGTGGCGCAGCTTGGCTAGCGCACCTGCTTTGGGAGCAGGGGGTCGCGGGTTCGAATCCCGCCTTCCCGACCAGTCGCCAAGCCACACTCCCCACGTTGAGAGGCTCTGCGACGTCGCCCGGGCCTGGTGCAAGCGGGAGCCATTGAGCCAGGACGCTCAACGCTGTCCATCAACGCGGCCGCTCGACCGGTCGCCGCTCCTGCTAACGGTCGTCAGTCTTTGCCGTATAGGACGTTCCACACGGCGATCGCTACGCCGAGCAGTGAGCAGGCAAGCACGAGCCAGGGGGAAGTGATCATCACGCCGCCACAGATCGTGAATCACCGTGATCTCGGCATGGGCGTTATGTCCCAACGGCCCCAGGCGGCAGCACATGTGGCCCGCCAAGTGCCTGGAGATAGAGCGAGGGCGTCGAGTCCGAGAATGTCCGGCCCACGATGTTCGGAGGAGATATCGTCAATGCATGGGCGCGCTGAAGCGATTGCTGGGTCGCTGCAAGCCAGCAGATGGCAGCGTGCACTGGTTCCACAAGAACGAGCCAGTGTCCTCCGGCCGTTACGTCCGTTGTGTTCGATGCAAGAAGCGCGCTAAGGATTTCGACGCGTTGGAACACTCAGTTCATTTCAACGACTGACTCACACTCCTCGCTGCCTGTGCGGGCGTTGCTCGTCCGCGCACGTCCGCGAAGCCGTGAAATTCGAGGGCGCTCATCGTGGTCAGCGCATACGGTGAAGGGGTGCACGTTGAAGGATCACCGTCGTGGGTAGGTACGTGGGCCCTGACTGAAGTCGTTGGTTTCGTGGAGTGGCTGCAGGCTCG
>CALCBR010000037.1:0-2214 GCA_937897105.1 uncultured Acidimicrobiaceae bacterium
GTGCGATCTACACGCCAAAGACCATCGAGTTTGTTGACGCTCTTCCTCTCACTGCCGTTGGAAAGCCCGACAAGAAAGTGATTAGAGCCCAATATTGGGCAGCAGCTGACCGAAGCATCTGACACCACTTCACAACGAGCGCTCCGCAGTGCACTCGCGCTAGGTGCCGTGTCGGGGAAGGCGGCTTGCTGCTGCCGCACCCACCATCGAGATTGTGGCTGACAGCACAAACACGAGTGTGAAACTGCCGGTTGCATCGGCGATGAGACCACCGATCTGTGGTGAGATCATTTGGGCGATTCCGAACGAAAGCGTTGCTGCAGCAAATGCCGGGCCGTAGGTACTGCTATCGGTGTGGGCGACGATGTGCCCGGTGATGAGCGCCGGGCCGCCGGAGAATGCAAGACCAATACCGAGGGATGCAATAGCGACAATTGGCTGTTGCCCCGTCAAGGCAAGTAACCCGCAGGCCGCATACAACGTGAACGCACCCATCAACGTGATTCGGCGACCAATGCGATCTGAGAGAGCACCAAGGGAAACGCCTCCAAATGCTGCGGCGATCCCAACAAGCGAGAACATCAGTGCGGCTTCAGAAGGCGAGAATCCTGAGTCGTCTTTCAATCGTGCAACGAGAAACGCGATCACCAAGATGTAAGCAAAGCCGTAGGCCGTGTACGCCACTGTGGTTGGCACCCACGCTCGAACGGTTCGAAGCGCACCGAATCCTCCAAACCCTCCTGCCGCTGCGGGTCGTTGCCCTTGGGATTTCAAAAAGAGCAAGGTTCCGGCGAGCACGACGACCGCAATAGAGAACTCGATTTTGTAGACCAGCTGCCAGACGTCGACCGCCTCTCGAGTTCGCCCTAACCATGATGCGAGTTGGCCAGCAAAGACGATGCCGATACCGATACCTGACCCAGCGAGACCGACGGCAATGCCGGCACGCTCTGGCGGAAACACTCGTGCACCGATCGCGGGTGCTGGAATCCAGATGATTGCTCCTCCAAGCCCCATAAAGAAGAGCGCTACACCGAGAACGGCCGCTGAGTTGGAGAATGCCGCAGCACCAAGTGACACCGTCGAAATCGTGAGCCCGAACCTGACGAGTTGCACCAAGGTCATCTTCGACGATGCCCATGACACAAGTAATGTCCCCAGCAAATAGGCGGTGACGTTTACGGTGCCGAAAAACCCGGCAAGTGTGTTTGAACCATCGAGAAGTTCGTCTCTTGCTCCGGGGAGAGCAACTCCCCAGGTGAAGCGCCCGAATGACTGCGCTACGCATGTTGCTGACATAACAACTGCAATGGTGATAATGACTTTCCCTCGCCGAGGAAGCTTCAGTTCGGGGGTTTCAGTCACAGGTCGACATTAGGCGAGTCGCCACGATTCCCAGCGACCGCAGAACACCCAAGTGTCGATTATCGCAGCGACATCAAAGATCAGTGAAAGAAGATTGTTTGCTTTGAGTTAACAAAAAGTTTGTTTCCTGTCTCTTTGCCACTTTCGACAGCCGTGTTACGGTCAGTTTTGAGAGAAATTCTCTCAAAACTTATCTGGGGGTCAGAAATGACGTATTTGTATTCAGTGTTGGCTCAAGTGGGCGACAAAAAGGCCTTTTCTGAGGCAAGTCAAACATGGGTTGGTGGGAACCTCGAAAAGCTTGGCGTCCGGTCATACTCGGCAACCGAAATTGTCATGGGTGGCGAGATGGCAGGCCTGTGCGTCATCGGCTTTGAGTACGACTCAGTTGATGCGGCAATGGCTGGACAGGCCGGGTTCTATCAAGACAGCGAACTAGTCGGAATGATGCAGGACACACAGGTGCAGATCAATCGCCGGATTTTGTTCCGTGTGCAATCTGAGCGCGGAGAACGCCGAGGTCAATACGGCACGATTCTTTACATGGCAGGCCGTCCTCTCGATGATGCAACCATGGAAGGCAACATGGATCACAATTGGTCACATATGCAAAATGGAGCAAACGGTTTGACGTGGCTGATGTCGGTAGCGGCCGGCCCAGCACCATTCAATGCAACTGCTGTCACTTGGGCAGATTCGTTGGATGACCTCTTAGCGGCATCGAACAAGATGTTTGCTGACCCGAAGACGATGCAGATCATGACCGATTCAGGCGCCCAAGTGCTTGGCCGTGTCATCGGTCGCAACATGCTCTGAGTCAGCGACAACCATGACATACGCACAAATTAT
>CALCBR010000038.1:0-12018 GCA_937897105.1 uncultured Acidimicrobiaceae bacterium
AGAGGCAGCGGTCTCAAACACCGTCCAGTGTCGGTTCGAATCCGACTCGGGGCACGAACCTCGTAGCATGGGGGCATGTCGAAATGGCTCCTCGAACGTCGGTTGTCGCAGAATGCTTCCCGTTTGGCGTCGCTACGTGAGGAGCTTTCGCAGATTGATGAGCAGTTGACGGTGGTCGCCGATGAGGCTGCAGACCATGAACTTCGAGCGTTGGTGTCAGAGACCCCGTTGGCAAGCCGTGATGCTGGTGAGGCCCGCAAGCACGCAGATGCGCTGATGAGGCACCGTGAGCATGTTCTTTCTTCAATTCAAGAGCTTCAGCAGCGTCAAGACGAGTTGCTCGATTCGATGAGTGGGTCAGCATGACGATCAGAGTGGTAATCGCAGAAGATGAGGCCATCATTCGTATGGACCTTCGAGAAACCCTTGAAGAAGAGGGCTACGAGGTCGTTGGTGAGACGGGTCGAGGTGACGAGGTCGTCGATTTGGTGCGTAACTTGCAACCAGATCTTGCAGTGCTCGACGTGAAAATGCCTGGGGCAGATGGTTTGTCGGCGGCGGCCACGATCACCGAAGAAAAGTTGTGTGCGGTCTTGATGTTGACGGCGTTTTCTCAACGGGAGATCATTGAGCAAGCCCGTGACGCCGGAGCGCTTGCGTTTTTGGTGAAGCCGTTTCAACGCAGCGACCTTGTTCCCGCGATCGAAGTCGCTATCGGACGGTTCCGAGAGTTGCGTGATCTCACTGGAGAGATTGATGCGCTAGGTGAGCAGTTGGCTGCGCGAAAAATCGTTGACCGCGCAAAAGGGATTCTCATCGATGAATGCGCATTGTCGGAGGCTGATGCGTTTTCGTTCATTCAGCGCACTGCGATGACCGAGCGCGTTCGAATGCGTGACGTTGCCGACCGCATTATTGACGGCGAACTTCGGCCCGAGTGATATCGCCGTGGCGAAGTACTTGCTCATCGACGGCAACTCGCTGACCTATCGGGCATTTTTTGCCTTGCCGTCTGACATGGCAACGTCATCTGGCCAGGTCACGAACGCCGTGTTCGGTTTTGTCTCAATGCTCACCAACGTCTTGAAAGATCAGGAGCCTGATGGCGTGCTCGTTGCTTTTGATCGCCCTGAGCCCACGTTTCGCCACGAGGCTGAACCGGAATATAAGGCGCAACGCGAGTCATCCCCTGACGAACTGAAGCAGCAGATGGTGATCGTTCGTGAGGTGCTGACCGCTCTCGGTGTTCATCATGTTGAGCTCGCTGGCTGGGAGGCTGACGACATTTTGGCGACGGCGGCGACTGAGCTTGCGGCGCGGGGCGATGAGGCGATCATCGTCACCGGTGATCGTGACTCGTATCAGCTCGTTGCTGATCCGCATATTCGTGTGATGTACAACAAGCGTGGCGTCAGCGATTACGCGCTGTATGACGAGGCGGGCATTCTTGAACGCACCGGGGTGACTCCCGCGTTATACGTCGAGTACGCGGCCTTGCGTGGTGATCCGAGCGACAATCTTCCCGGGGTTCCCGGAGTTGGCGAGAAAACTGCAGCGAAACTCATCAACTCGTATGGGGGTGTCGAGGGGATCTTGGCGGCTATCGATGAGCAGACGCCGAAGTTGCGAGCCAACCTTGCCGAATCTGCTGATCGGGTTCGTCGAAACCTTGAACTGATGGAGTTGCGGCGTGATGCGCCGATTGGTGATCTTGAGGTCGACACGTTGCGCATCACTCCTGACCGGGCTGAGGTTGATCGTCTGTTTGATGTGCTCGAATTTGCTCAACTTCGAACACGAATTCTTTCGGCAATTGCGGCGGGGGAGCCCGAGACCTCTGATGCTGAGGGGCTCCGAGATGGTGACAACCTGATTGAGCCTGCGGTATCCCGTGCCGTATCGGTCGATGAGGTGGTGTCGTTGATCGAAGGCACAGACGTGCTGGATATTGCGGCTGCGTGGTCTGGTGACGCGGGTCGTTCCTCTCTTGAGGGAGTGGCGGTGGTGTCCGGTTCAGGCGACGATGTGTTGTGGGTGGAATCGGCATTGTTGACTGATTCGGCGGTGCTCGGAGCGTTGTCACAGCACGGGTGTGTTCGGTCACATCAGTCGAAAGAACTGATTCGTTCACTGCTCGAGGCGGGTGGTGACCTTCCCGGTCTCGCGTTTGATGTGGGTGTCGCTGCGTATTTGATCGACCCTGGCTATGCGAAGCTCACGGTTGCTGACCTTCTTGAGCGGTTCGCTCAGCGCGTGCTTGACGACAACCTCACCTCGGGAACGCCATCGGGTCAGCTTGCTCTTGACGGCGAGCGGCACGACGCCGAGGCGGCGGGTGTTGCGCTGGCCGTCCGCGAGCTTGCGGGGCCGTTGACGAGTGGTATCGACGACTCAGGGGTTGGTGCGCTGTTCAACGACACTGAGGTTCCGCTGATTCGGGTGTTGGCGCGGATGGAGCACATTGGCATTGCGGTTGATCGCGTGGCGCTTGAAGAGATCGGACGTGATTTGCGTGATCGTGTTGACGCTCTCGCACTTGAGTTACGGACGGTTGCCGGTGCTCCTGATCTCAATTTGAACTCGCCAACGCAGCTTCGTGCGCTGTTGTACGACCAGCATGAGTTGAGTCCGGCGGGGGTTCGCAAAACGAAGAGTGGGTATTCGACCGACGCAGCAACGCTTGAGAAGTTGCGTGACCAGTGGCCCGAATTTATTGAGCCGTTGTTGCGGCATCGTGAACTCGACAAGCTGCGTGGCACCTACGGCGAGGGACTGTTGAGTGAAGTTGCTGCTGACGATCGCATTCATGCCTCGTTTAATCAGACGGTTGCTCGAACGGGTCGATTGAGTTCTGACCGTCCGAACCTCCACAACATTCCGGTCCGCTCCGATGAAGGTCGTGTGTTCCGAACGGCGTTTGTTCCTGCTGGTGGTTGTCAATTGCTGGTTGCCGATTACAACCAGATCGAGTTGCGCTGCATCGCTCATCTTGCGGCTGACCCGGGGTTGCTTGAGGCGTTTAACGATGGGGTCGATATTCACAATGCGACTGCGGCTCGAGTCTTTGGGGTCGATGCTGGCGACGTGTCACTCGACCAGCGTTCGAAAGCGAAGATGGTGTCGTACGGGCTTGCCTACGGCATGGAGGCGTATGGTCTTGGTCAACGTCTCGGAATTCCGACCGATGAGGCGGCGGTGATCCTTCATTCGTATTTCGAGGCATTTCCGGCGGTGCAGGCCTACATGGATCGCGCGGTGGCCGAAGCTCGCACCAAGGGTTACACCGAGACCCTGTTCGGCCGTCGGCGTTCAATTCCTGAACTGCTCGACTCGAATTGGCGGGTACGGCAGGCGGGGGAGCGGCAGGCGATGAACGCTGCAATTCAGGGCCTTGCGGCAGACGTCTTCAAGATTGCGCTGGTCGATGTTGATCGGGCATTGACCGAGGGTGGCTTTGCGTCTCGCATCGTCCTCCAGGTGCACGACGAAATCATTGTTGAGGTGCCCGAAGCCGAGCACGACGATGTCAGCGAACTGGTGACCGGGTTGATGCGCTCCGCGGTTGAACTTGATGTGCCGCTTGAAGTCAATGTCGCGTGGGGTTCCACCTGGGCTGACGCCAAAGGCTGATTGTCTCTCGGCGATGACGCACGACCATTGGTTTGAAGGTTTAGCGGATCATCTGGGTTCTGCATATTTGCGCTACTCGTTCACGAAGGGGACGGTTGCAGAATGCGATCATCTCGTCGATGTGCTCTCGCTCGATGCCGGAATGCGGGTGCTTGACGTGGGGTGTGGGCCGGGCCGCCATGCTCATGAGCTGGCTCGGCGAGGTGTCGACGTGCACGGCATTGATATTTCACAGACGTTTATCGACCTTGCGACAAACGACGCCCCTGAGGGAGCGAGCTTTGAGCGCCGCGATGCTCGTGATCTCATCGACGCGGATGACCTTCATGGAGCGTTTGATGCGGTGATCTGTCTTTGTCAGGGGGCGTTCGGGTTGATGACTGCATCTGATAGCCCTCGTGATGCTGAGCGTTCGGGGGTTGATGGAAACGCTGTGGTGTTTTCTGGCTTGGCGGCTTGCATAAAGACTGGCGGGCGCCTTGCCCTGTCGGCATTCAGCAGTTATTTCGTGGTGCAGGCTCAAGCCAACGGCGAATATCCGTCCGATTTTGATGCCGATTCGGGGGTCAATCACGAACGGACAGAGATTCGTAACCCCGATGGCGTTGCTGCCGAGGTCGACCTGTGGACCGCGTGCTACACGCCCCGCGAACTGCGGCTGCTCTGTGCGCTCTACGGCCTTGAGGCAGAGTCGATTTCGAGCGTTGAGCCAGGCGAGTACGGAAGCGATCTCCCTCACGTGAATTCACCCGAATTTCTTCTTGTTGCCCGTCGGATGTGATGCGCAGAGACCACTGATAGCCTTCGCAACGCACTGCATTCCCGCAGTGAGTTCTTTTATCAATATTCCTGAAAGCAGTACCGAGCCTTGTCCGACACCACGAGCACCCCAGTCATCGACCCCGCAATGGGAACATTCGATGACGAGGGAACATACACACCCCGTCAGGTCGTAGATAACGACACCAACTTCTCCGAGGCGGTCACTGGGATCCCCGAAGTCGACGATGGGCAGCTGGTGAGCGGCATCGTCGTGAAGATCGACCGAGATGAGGTTCTGCTCGACATCGGATACAAGAGCGAAGGCGTCATCCCATCTCGTGAGCTCAGCATTCGCAACGATGTGAATCCGGCAGAAGTGGTGTCGATGGGAGAGTCCATCGAAGCCCTCGTGCTTACCAAGGAAGACAAAGAGGGTCGTTTGGTTCTGTCGAAGAAGCGTGCTCAATACGAGCGAGCTTGGGGTGACATCGAAGCCAAGAAAGAAGCAGAGGCTGTCGTTGAAGGCCCTGTCATTGAGGTCGTGAAGGGCGGACTTATCGTCGACATCGGGCTTCGCGGGTTCCTCCCGGCCTCGCTTGTTGAATTGCGCCGTGTGCGTGACCTGCAGCCGTACATCGGCACCGTTGTGCAGGCCAAGATCATTGAGCTCGACAAGAACCGCAACAACGTTGTGCTGTCCCGCCGGGCCTACCTCGAAGAGAACCAGAAGGAGACTCGCGACAGCTTCCTCACCAATCTCAAGATCGGAGAGGTTCGAGAGGGCACCGTGTCGTCGGTGGTCTCGTTTGGTGCGTTCGTCGATCTCGGCGGAATGGATGGCCTTATCCACGTCAGCGAGTTGTCGTGGAAGCATGTCGACCACCCGGGTTCAGTAGTTGCGGTCGGCGACCCCGTCACTGTCCAGGTTCTTGATGTCGACTTCTCTCGTGAGCGCATCAGCCTGAGTTTGAAAGCCACCCAGCAAGATCCGTGGGCAGAGTTCGCAGAGGGTCACGCAGTCGGACAGTTGGTCTACGGACGTGTCACCAAGCTCGTTCAGTTCGGCTCATTTGTTCAGGTCGGCGACGGCATCGAAGGTCTTGTGCATATCTCTGAAATGTCAGCACATCACGTGGAGAACCCCGGCGACATTGTGACCCCGGGT
Source organism: uncultured Acidimicrobiaceae bacterium (assembly GCA_937897105.1). Taxonomy (GTDB): domain Bacteria; phylum Actinomycetota; class Acidimicrobiia; order Acidimicrobiales; family Ilumatobacteraceae; genus Casp-actino5. Next base: position 5,558 of record CALCBR010000038.1, read on the forward strand.
GAAGAGCTGTGGGTGAAGATCATCGATCTCGATCTCGAGCGTCGCCGCATTAGCTTGTCGATCAAGCAGGCCGCAGAGGGTGGCGAACTCGCTGCCGAGTACCGCGAGCACTTTGACGTTGACGACGAAGGCAACTGGATGCACAGCGAAGAGCAGATGGAAGCCGCGTGGGCTGAGTATGAAAACAGCGCAGAACCCACCGCTACTGCGGTAGAAGAAGCGCCAGCCGCCGACGCCGAAGCTGCAGAGCAGGAGTGATCTCATGCTGCTGGTCGGGTTGACCGGTGGCATTGGCGCGGGCAAGTCGACGGTGTCGTCGTTGCTCGCCGATCTTGGTGCGTGCATCGTTGATGCCGATGAGGTAGCCCGTGAGTTGCAATCGGCTGGTTCCCCGGTGCTCGCTGCGATGGCTGAACGTTTCGGCAACTCGATCCTGCACGATGACGGTTCGTTGAATCGTGCGGCGGTAGCCGAAATTGTGTTTGGCACCGACGATGAGTCGAAGGCTGCACTGAAAGATCTCAATGGCATCGTGCATCCGGCGATGCAGGCAGAAATTTTGCGCCAGATCAAAATTGGTCACGATGGTGGTCAGCATGTGGTGCTCGATTTCCCGTTGCTTGCGGAGAACCCTCGTGATGACCTTGACGCAACGATCGTGGTTGATATCGATCCTGAGATTGCGGTTGAGCGACTCGTGAATATTCGTGGCATGGATGAATCCGATGCGCGAAATCGCATTGCCAATCAAGCGTCTCGGGAGAAGCGTCTTGAGATTGCCTCCCATGTCGTTGATAACTCAGGTGATGTCGAGACGCTGCGCGCTCAGGTCGCAGATGTGTGGGGGCAGATCACTGGGTGAGTACCTGGGTGTTTGGCTATGGCTCGTTGGTAAGCCCGGTGTCGCTGGGTTCGACAATTGGCCGGCTGCCAGTGCGTGGCCGCGATTTTCTGGCTGCTGAATTACGTGGATGGGAACGTCGCTGGAATTACGGCTATCTCATTTCACCTGAGCGTTACGCCGGAAGCGAAGTGTCGTCAATCGATACCGTCGTCGCCCTCGGCATCGTGCCGGCTCCGTCGGCGGTGATGAATGGCGTGATCGCATCGGTGTCTGACACTGAGCTCGCTCGTCTCGATAGGCGTGAGCGGCGGTACGAGCGGGTTGACGTGACCGACGCGGTGGAATTGCTTGAGGGAAATGCAGCTGAGTTCGAGATTGATGCGGTGATCACGTACGTTCCAACAGATGCTCCTGTCGCCGATTATGTCGATGGCCGAGATCGTGGTCGAGCCGGCATCGAAGTTCGATATTGGGACCTCGTGAATACGGCGTTTGATGACTTGTTGCCGGGGGCGGGCGAGCGTTTCCGGGCGTCAACACCTGAGCCCGATGTGCCGGTCGTTGATGTGTCGAGGATCGAATGAGTGCCGATGTGACCTCAGAACGCAAGGAAGTGTTCGAGGTCGTTTCTGAGTTTGCGCCAGCGGGAGACCAGCCAAAAGCGATTGCGTCACTCGCAGAGGGCGTAGAGGCCGGTCATCGGTTCCAGACCTTGCTGGGCATCACTGGCTCGGGTAAGTCGGCGACGATTGCGTGGACGATCGAAAAGGTGCAACGGCCGACGCTGATTTTGGCGCCCAATAAGAGTCTTGCCGCACAGCTGGCTCAAGAGATGAGAGAGTTCTTCCCGAATAATCGGGTGGAGTACTTCGTCTCCTACTACGACTATTACCAGCCTGAGGCGTATATCCCGTCGAGCGACACGTTCATCGAAAAGGATTCGTCGATCAATGATGAGATTGACCGGTTGCGCCACTCCTCGACGGCGGCGTTGCTGACTCGTCGTGACACGATCGTCGTTGCTTCCGTCTCGTGCATTTACGGTATGGGCTCTCCCGATGCGTATCGGGGGCAACTTCTCGATCTCAATGTGGGTATCGACTACGACATGCGTTCGATTCTTCGTCGCTTGGTCGACATGCAATACGACCGCAACGACATGACGCTTATTCGTGGAAAATTCAGGGTGCGCGGCGACACGATCGAGGTGCATCCGGCGTACGAAGAATCGGTTCTTCGCATCGAGATGTTTGGTGACACGGTCGATCGTCTCACCCGTATTGACCCGATCACGGGCGAGACGCTGGAAGAGTTGTCTCGTGCGTATGTCTTTCCGGCGACGCACTATGTCGCAGGTGTTGAGCGCATGGCTCGAGCGATTGCGGGCATCGAGGCTGAATTGCAAACCAGCCTGAGCGAGTTTGAACGTGAACAGAAGTTGCTTGAGGCACAGCGGTTGAGGATGCGTACCCAATATGACCTCGAGATGATGGCCGAGGTCGGTTACTGCTCGGGGATTGAGAACTATTCGATGCATATCGACGGACGTGAGCCGGGCGAGCCTCCGTTCACCTTGCTCGACTATTTCCCTGACGATTATCTACTCGTGATCGATGAGAGCCATGTCGCAGTGCCGCAGTTGCATGGCCAATATGCCGGTGACCGCAGTCGAAAAGATGTGCTCGTCGAACATGGCTTCCGTTTGCCAAGCGCTCGAGATAATCGACCGTTGACCTTTGACGAAACGATGGAACGCATCAATCAATGTGTGTTCTTGTCAGCAACACCAAGTGACTACGAATTATCGATCTCTGACAATGTTGCAGAGCAGATTGTGCGCCCGACGGGGCTTGTTGACCCTGAGGTCATTGTTCGTCCAACCAAAGGCCAGATCGATGATCTCATCGAGATGGTGAGTGATCGGGTGACCAAAGGTGATCGTGTGTTGGTGACGACACTGACGAAAAAGATGGCCGAGGACCTCACTGATTATTTGCTCGAGCAAGGGTTGCGGGTCAGGTATCTGCATTCAAATATCGACACGATTCAACGCATCGAAATTCTTAGGGCGCTTCGCCTCGGTGAGTTTGATGTGCTGGTCGGCATCAACCTCTTGCGTGAGGGTCTTGACCTCCCTGAGGTGTCGCTCGTGTGCATTCTCGATGCTGACAAAGAGGGGTTCTTGCGAAGTGAGACCTCGCTCATTCAGATGATTGGTCGTGCCGCTCGAAATGTCGACGGGCAGGTGGTGATGTATGCCGACCGGGTGACCGATTCGATGCAGAGAGCGATTTCTGAGACGAAACGTCGTCGTGATGTGCAGCTTGCGTACAACGAAGAGCACGGCATCGATCCGCAGACGATTCGGAAAGCGGTGGGCGACATTTTGTCGATGCTGCGGCCTGATGCGGGTACGACTCCGGTGCCTGGCAAAGATCGCCGTCGGAAGCGTGAGCGAGAAAAGGTGCAGCGTGAATTGGCGTCGCTTCCCGAGAAGGAAATTGCCCGTCTCATTCAAAGTCTCGAAGAGGAAATGCATGAGGCCGCCGTCGAATTGAAGTTTGAGTATGCGGCCCGGTTGCGCGACGAGATAGCGGATCTTCGTCGTGAACTCCGTGACGCTCGGTGACTGAAGGCCGGTTAGCCTCCCCAATCGTGGCTCCTCGTTCAACAACATCTTCGAAGGCGGGGTCTCGTCCCGTAGCGAAGAAAAAGGGGAGCGCTGCTGCAAAATCGGTTGCGGCGAAAAAGGCACCGGCATCCTCTCCGAAGGCGCAAGCGGCCAATCGTGCCCGGAGGTCTGCGGCTCGGGCCGCAGCTGGAGACGCCCCGGTCATCACCGTGAGAGGTGCCCGAGAGCACAACTTAAAGAATGTGTCGGTCGAAGTTCCGAGAGATCGTTTGGTGGTGTTCACCGGGTTGTCGGGCTCGGGTAAGTCGAGCCTCGCGTTTGACACGATTTACGCAGAAGGGCAGCGACGCTACGTCGAATCATTGTCGTCGTATGCCCGGCAGTTCTTAGGACAGATGGATAAACCTGACGTCGATGTCATCGAAGGTTTGTCGCCGGCGATTTCTATTGACCAGAAGTCGGCAAGTCGAAACCCGCGTTCAACGGTGGGAACGATTACCGAGGTCTACGACTATCTACGTTTGCTGTATGCCCGGATCGGCGTGCAGCACTGCCCAGATGATGGTTCGCGCCTGCAGCGCCAAACCCCACAGCAGATTGTCGATCGGGTGCTTGAGCTCGAACCTGACACCAGGTTCCAGATTCTTGCGCCGGTGGTTCGTGGGCGAAAAGGTGAATACGAGACGCTCCTCGAAGACCTTTCAGGTCAGGGGTATGTGCGTGCTCGTATCGATGGTGAGACGGTTCAGATCGATGAGTTCTTGAAGGGCGAAGACCGGCTTGCTCGTTATGAGTCGCATGACATCGAGGTTGTTGTCGACCGTTTGGTGCTTCGAGAGGGAATCGAGCGCCGACTCACCGACTCACTCGAAACTGCGTTGCAACTTGCGGATGGTGTGGCTCAGGTTGACATTGTTCCTCGTGATGGTGACGAGGGTGAGACGTTGACGTTCAGCCAGCATCTTGCGTGTCCTGCGTGCGGGTCGAGTTATGACGAACCTGCTCCTCGAAATTTCTCGTTTAACTCGCCGTATGGAGCCTGCGAGACCTGCGATGGTCTTGGAACGACGTTTGAGGTCGACCCCGAACTTGTGATTCCTGATGTCGAAGTGTCAGTGGTCGATGGAGCGATTGCGCCGTGGCGATCGGCCCACACGCAGTATTTCACCCGCATGCTCGAATCGGTGGCTGAAGCCAACGACATCGACCTCACTTTGCCGTGGAAAGATCTTCCAGCGAAGCATCAGAAGATTCTTCTTGGTGGTGCTCGGGGGCGGCTGACGGTGAAATACCGCAATCGTTACGGACGGTCACGAACGTTCTCTTCGGAGTTCGAGGGAGTCATTCCGTGGATCAAACGTCGTCACGAATCTGCAGATAGTGACTGGACTCGTGAGCAGTTTGAGGGGTACATGCGTGAGGTGCCGTGTTCGGCCTGTGACGGTGCCCGGCTGAAGCCGTTCACGCTTGCGGTGACGATTAACGATCGGAATATTTCGCAGGTCTGTGAGATGTCGATCGCTGATTCTGCGGAATTTCTTGCGGGCCTCGAACTGTCTGACCGAGATCGCATGATTGCCGAACGCGTGACAAAAGAGATCAATGCTCGACTCGGCTTTTTGCTCGATGTCGGCCTCGATTACCTCACGTTGGCTCGATCGGCGGGAACGCTGGCGGGAGGAGAGGCGCAACGCATTCGGCTTGCAAGCCAGATTGGTTCTGGTTTGGTGGGCACCCTGTACGTGCTCGACGAGCCGTCGATCGGTCTGCACCAGCGTGATAACCGCCGGCTCATCGACACGTTGACTCGGTTGCGTGATCTGGGCAACACGGTGATTGTTGTCGAACATGACGAAGAGACCATTCGTGAAAGCGACTGGATTGTTGACATCGGCCCAGGGGCCGGCGAGCACGGTGGCGAAATTGTGTACTCGGGGCCAGTGCCCGGTGTTGAAAAGGCCTCTACATCGGTGACCGGTGATTACCTTGCGGGCCGTCGGGAGATTCCGGTGCCCGAGCTGCGGCGTGCTCGAGGGGAGCATTCACTACGAATCATCGGTGCCCGTGAACACAACTTGCAAGATGTTGATGTCGATATTCCGCTTGGAAATTTTGTTGCGGTGACGGGTGTGTCAGGTTCTGGAAAGTCAACCCTCGTCCGTGACATTTTGTTGCCGGTGTTGATGCAGCGGATTTATTCGTCGAAGACTCCTGCGGGTAAGCATCGCCGAATTGACGGCATTGAGCACCTCGACAAGGTGATCGATATGGACCAATCACCGATTGGCCGTACCCCGCGTTCAAACCCGGCGACCTACACCGGGGTGTTCGACCACATTCGCAAACTGTTTGCGGCAACGAATGAGGCGAAGATGCGTGGCTATCTTCCCGGCCGGTTCTCGTTCAATGTGAAGGGTGGTCGTTGTGATGCCTGCTCAGGTGACGGGACGATCAAGATCGAAATGCACTTTTTGCCCGACGTGTATGTGCCGTGTGAGGTGTGTAAGGGTGCCCGCTACAACCGTGACACGCTCGATGTGGAGTTCAAAGGCAAGAACATCGCCGATGTGTTGAATATGCCGGTGGCTGAGGCCGTTGAGTTCTTCAGTAATCAGCCTTCGATCGCCCGCTACCTGCAGACGTTGATGGATGTGGGTCTCGGTTATGTTCGGCTCGGCCAGTCGGCGCCGACGTTGTCGGGTGGTGAAGCCCAGCGAGTGAAGTTGGCGACTGAACTTGCGAAGCGGTCCACCGGTCACACCATCTACTTGCTCGATGAACCGACGACCGGTTTGCACTTTGAAGATGTCCGCCGTCTGCTCACGGTGTTGGGCCGTCTTGTCGACCAGGGCAACACCGTGCTCGTCATTGAGCACAACCTCGACGTGATTAAGACCGCTGACTGGTTGATCGACCTTGGTCCCGAAGGCGGGGTTGGGGGCGGAACCGTTGTTGCCGAAGGCACACCAGAGCAGGTCGCCGCAG
>CALCBR010000039.1:0-43093 GCA_937897105.1 uncultured Acidimicrobiaceae bacterium
GGCGGCTCCGGCGAAAAAGGCGTCGGTGAAGAAGGCGGCTCCGGCGAAAAAGGCGTCGGTGAAGAAGGCGGCTCCGGCGAAAAAGGCGTCGGTGAAGAAGGCGGCTCCGGCGAAAAAGGCGCCGGTGAAGAAAGCGGTCTCGTCAGCCCCTGAGCTACCGAAGGTTCGTGGTCGGACAAAAGATGGAATTGCCTACACGAAGGACTTTGACGTCAAGTTCTTGAAGTCCCAGCGAGAGCTCCTCATCGCAGAGCGAGCGCGCCTCATCGGCCAAGCCGACCAACTTGATGCTGAGGCGACAAGCCTCATCGAAGAAGCCGAGATGGGCGATGTGCAGTTTGATGATGAGGGAGGAGAGGGCGACACCATGGTCGTCGAACGTGAGCGAGATCTTGCGCTGAGCGCACAGGCACGCGAATCGGTCGTCGAGATCGACGAAGCACTCGCTCGCATGGAGGTCGGCACCTACGGCTACTCAGTTCTGTCGATGCAACCAATTCCTCGTCCTCGGCTTGAGGCCATCCCATGGGCTCGTGAGCTCGTCGAGGAGAAGGTCGGAGGGATTGGTCGACGATGACAAACTCGGTGCGGCGACCCGAGCTGCTTGTTGCTTGGGTCCTCGCAGCGGCCGTTACCGCAGTTGACCAACTCACGAAATCGCTGGCGGTAAGCCGCCTGTCCGACGGTGCAGTCGATGTGGTCTGGACATTGAAGTTCAGACTGACCTACAACACAGGTATGGCATTTGGGGCCGGCTCATCGATTGGGCCGGTAATTGCGGTCGGCGCATTCCTCATTGTCCTCGTGCTCGCTCGGTCAGTTTCGCGACAACCACGGCTCGTCTATCGAATTGCAATCGGCACCCTTGTCGGAGGTGCCACCGGCAACCTTCTCGACCGAATTTTCCGTTCACCAGGCGTGTTGCGGGGCGCCGTAGTTGACTTCATCGATTTTGGGTGGTTCCCCGTCTTCAACGTCGCAGATATCGCAATCAATGTTGGCGCCGGCCTGCTGATTTTGACCGTGTTCCTCGATTCTCGGCGTAGTCGCTCGAGTGGTGAGAGTGTCACCAATGATCGTTGAAATCGTTCCGAGCGCACTTCATGGTGAACGAGTTGACCGTATCGTCGCGTTCATTCTTGACGTCTCGAGGTCTGTGGCCTCTGGTCTTGTCGAGCGAGGTGCTGTGCACGTTGATGGAAGCGTCGAAACAAGTGGAAAGGTCCGTTTGGTTGAGGGTCAAGAAGTATCGGTAGATCCCTCACAGGTGCCAGGCGAAACCTTGCCAGAAGCAGATCACACGGTCGAAGTGTCTGTCGTTCATGTTGATGAGCATGTCATTGTTGTCGACAAGCATGCAGGGCTGGTCGTTCACCCGGGTGCAGGAAATGATTCGAAGACGCTCGTTAACGGCTTACTCGCGGAGTTCCCTGAAATCGCTGAGGTTGGTGAACTACATCGACCGGGCATTGTGCACCGTCTTGACGCCGGCAGCACCGGTTTGCTTGTCGTTGCACGAACCCAACATGCGTATGACGAACTTGTTCCCCAGTTTGCGGACCACTCGGCAACACGTATGTATAAGGCACTTGTGTGGGGGCACCCAACTGCGTTGCATGGTGTGATTGACGCACCAATTGGGCGATCTCGCCGCGACCCGCTCAAGATGGCAGTCGTCGCCGACGGCCGTGATTCACGCACCGAGTACGAGGTTGTCGCCCGCTACGTGTCTCCGGTCGATTGCGCGTTGCTTGAATGTTCGCTGGAAACCGGCCGAACCCATCAAATTCGAGTACATCTCTCGTCGATTGGGCACCCGCTCATTGGTGACCCGTGGTACGGCCAACGTCGACCCACACTGGGTATGGAACGTCCGTTTCTTCACGCAGCCCGACTTGAGTTTGACCACCCAAATGGTGAGGGTCGGGTGGCTTTCTCGAGTGAACTTGCAGCAGATCTTCGAGAGATGCTGTCTGGGCTTGAGCCGATCGACGTCGAATCACTCGGAGATTGACGGCCAGGGTGCATCCCCTGATGCCATATCAACGATTGCGTCGAGGGTGTAGCCGTCGAGATGTTTGCGCATCACATCACCGGCCGCATTCCAAATAGCGAGCAGGACACATTGGCCCTCATGGTCACATGCCCCGTCGGTGTGAGGTTCGCCGAAATCTCCGAGTGTGATGGGCCCATCAACTGCCGAGAGGATCTCCGAAAGGCGAATGTCGGCGGGTTTGCGAGCGAGCACATACCCGCCCCCCACACCTCGTTTAGAACGAACAATTCCTGCGCCTTTGAGCGCAAGCAAGATTTGCTCGAGGTATGGCTGAGGGAGTGCGGTGCGCTCGGCGATGTCTCGAACCGAGGTCGGGCTGGAGTCGTCCGCCCGAAGAGCAAGGGAGAGCAATGCCCGACAGGCATAGTCACCCCTTGTTGAAACCCGCACACCCTCATAGTAGGCGACGGCTCGGTGGTTCGTGGCCTTACAACACAGCAGACAGGCAATTCGAGCATCTGGTCATCGAGTTGACGTTGACGATCTGCGCTGATGGACTGTCGAGGTGAGCGATGTTCAACCTTCCTCCAGCTCTCCGATTGAGCGGAATGGTGGTCCGACTCCATGTATTCCTGAGTACAGCGGTGCAAACGTCTGTGGCATTATCCCTGGGTTGCTCGGCGGCGCCGACGTACCCGATTGGATGCCTCCGGCGGTTGCTGGTGCCTCTGCAGTCGTCGTTCTCGTGCTCGACGGACTCGGCTGGCGGCAACTCGAAGCACGCGCCAATGTCGCTCCGGTATTGAATTCCCTTGAAGGAGGGGCGATTTCCACGGTCGCTCCGAGCACGACCGCTACTGCGCTGTCATCGATAGCAACGGGGCTCACCCCTGCGGAACACGGAATTCTCGGCTACCGGATGCTCATGCGAGGAGCGGTGACGAATATGTTGCGCTGGGCAACCGATGAGGGAGTTCGTCGACATGATGTATCGCCGCGCGAGTTGCAGCCAGCGAGAGCATTTTGCGGTCAGCGTGTCCCGTATGTCACGAGCCAAGAACTCATTGGGTCATCATTTTCAGATGCGCACCTCTTCGGAGGTATCGCACACGGATACCGGGCGCTGTCATCTCTGCCGGTGGTCGTTTCTGAGCTCGTCAAGAATGGTGCGAAGTTTGTGCACGCCTACTACCCGGGCATCGACAAAATTGCCCACGAGCGAGGGTTCGGAGAGTTTTACGATGCCGAGCTCGCATGCGCCGACCGAATGGTTGACGACATGCTCGACCGTCTGCCGCGTGACACGGTCGTGCTCGTCACCGCAGACCATGGCCAAGTCGAGGTCGGTGACCGACTTCTCTACCCCTCTGATGATGTACTTCGACTGCTTGAACTCCAGTCAGGGGAGGGCCGAATGCGGTGGATGCACGCCCGCCCAGGAGCGGAGGAGGAACTTTTCGAGGCGGCGTGGGAGGAGTTTGGCGACGTCGCATGGGTTCGCCGTCGATCAGAGGTCATCGAAGAAGGCTGGTTTGGCCCTCATTTTCCTGCACCGATGAGCGGACGCCTTGGCGATGTGGTGGTCGCTCCGTTCGCGCCGGTGAGCTTGTTTGAAGAAGCAGATTCAGGTCCGTTCAATCTCATCTGTCGACACGGGTCGCTCACCGAAGACGAAGTGCTCGTTCCGCTGATTGCTGGTCAGGGCCGCGGGTAAACTTTGATGATCGTTCACCCGTAAGAGCAAAGTTGGCGTTCAGTGAAAGGACGAAGCCTGTATGACTGAAAGTGGCGTTGAGCATCCTGAGATCGTTTCTGACGGCGAGACATCAGAAGACGAACTCGCTAATGCGGAAGAGTCGATCACAGAGCCCGGAAAGGTTCTGCGCATTGGTTCGATGGTGAAACAGCTACTCGAAGAGGTTCGGCAAGCTCCACTTGATGAGGCGAGCCGCGAGCGACTTGCCGAGATTTATGAGCGGTCAGTGATTGAACTGTCTGAGGCACTTTCCCCCGACCTTCAAGAAGAGTTGAAGATGATCGCTCTTCCATTTAACGGGGATGACATTCCCAGCGAGGCTGAGCTTCGCGTTGCTCAAGCGCAACTTGTGGGTTGGCTCGAGGGTCTCTTCCACGGCATTCAGGCAGCGTTATTTGCGCAGCAAGTCGCAGCAAAACAGCAGTTTGAACAGATGAGGCAGTTGCCATCGAATGGTGCCGGTCCTGCTGAGCGCAATGGCACCTACCTGTAAATGTCCATGGCAAGGTGCCGCAGGCGCTCTGGTACAGTCGATAGATCACACACCTGTAATTCGGCTGTGAACCACCATTTATTGTCGACCTTCTAAGACCTTCGTACCAACTACGTGACCGATTCATTCACCCACCTCCACGTCCACACAGAATTTTCGATGCTCGATGGGGCAGCGCGGCTCGATGAACTCGTAGCGACCGCCGTTGCAGACGGTCAGCCAGCGATCGGAATTACCGATCACGGCAACATGTACGGAACGCTCGAGTTTTACAAAGAATGCCGAAATCGCGGTATCAAACCGATCATCGGCACCGAGGCCTACATGGCTCACGACAGTCGGTACGAGCGGCCGACTCGTCGAGGTCGACTCGACGACTCAGGTGGTGATACCGAGGCGGGTCAGAAGCTCTACTACCACCTGACATTGCTTGCAGAGAACCAAACCGGTTACCGCAACCTCATCCAGCTCTCAAGCCTTGCGTTTCTCGAGGGCTACTACTACAAGCCGAGAATCGACTGGGAACTCCTTGAGAAATACTCCGATGGTCTGATTGCGACAACTGGCTGCCTCGGAGGCCACGTCTTGCAGTCACTGCTGCGCGGCGATGAGTCTGGGGCTCTAGAGAAAGCGGCGCGTCTTCAGGACATTTTCGGCAAAGACAATCTCTTTATCGAACTGCAAGATCACGGTCTTGCAGATCAAAAGCGCACAAACCCTCAACTCATCGATATTGGAAAACGAATCGGTGCTCCGCTGCTCGCCACAAATGACTCTCACTACACGCATCGTGAAGATCATGCGGCTCACGACGCCCTGCTGTGTGTGCAAACCGGTTCGCTGATGAGCGACGCAAATCGCTTCAGGTTTGAAGGACACGAGCACTATTTGAAATCGGCCGCAGAAATGCGTGAACAGTTCCGGGAGATTCCAGAGGCGTGTGACAACACGTTGTGGATCGCAGAACGAGCTGATGTCGAGATCACCTTTGGAGAGGCATTACTGCCGAACTTCCCGCTCCCAGAGGGCTTCGACGATGACCGCGCCTACCTCGAGCACCTCACATGGGAAGGGGCGAAGCGGCGCTGGGGAGCAAGCTTGCCAAATAACGTTGTCGAGCGGGTGTCGTACGAACTCGAAGTGATTGCGTCGATGGGGTTCTCGTCGTATTTCCTCGTGACGTGGGATCTCATTCGGCATGCCCGCGATTCGGGGATTCGAGTTGGCCCTGGCCGTGGGTCAGCCGCCGGCTGTGCAGTTGCGTATTGCCTCTGGATTACCGATCTTGACCCGATCAAGTACGACTTGCTGTTTGAGCGGTTTTTGAACCCCTCCCGCATTTCAATGCCTGACATCGACATGGACTTCGACTCCAGGTACCGCGACGAAATGATCCGCTATGCGGCTGAAAAGTACGGCCGAGATCATGTTGCGCAGATCATCACCTTCGGGACGATCAAGGCGAGAAATGCTGTTCGTGATGCAGCGCGAGTGCTCGGCTATCCGTATGCCGTTGGAGATCGCGTGGCAAAGGCAATGCCACCGCTTGTCATGGGGCGCGACACTCCGCTGAAGTACTGCTTTGAAGAGAACGAGAAATACGCGGACGGGTACAAGGCGGCGTCTGAGCTTCGGGCCATGTACGAGTCGGACGATGACGTGAAAAGTGTTGTCGATGTGGCCAAAGGTCTTGAAGGTTTGAAGCGTTCCGATGGTATTCACGCTGCGGCTGTCGTCATCACCAAAGAGCCGGTGACGGAGTATCTACCAATTCAACGCAAACCTGAGAGTGGAAAGCCCCCCGAAGACGCGCCGGTGGTCACCCAATACGAAATGCACGGGGTTGAAGAACTCGGTTTGCTGAAGATGGACTTCCTTGGTCTTCGCAACCTTGACGTGATCACCGATACGCAGGCGATGATTCAATCGACGATTGACCCAACGTTTGATATCGACTCTGTTCCGCTTGACGATGCCGAGACCTTCGAACTTCTCGCTCGCGGTGACACGATCGGCGTGTTCCAGCTTGAGTCGCCGCCGATGCGACAGCTACTTCGGCGGATGGCACCGAACTCGTTTGAAGATGTCTCCGCTGTGCTTGCGCTGTACCGGCCAGGTCCGATGAGTGAGAACATGCACAACGACTACGCCGATCGAAAAAATGGTCGTAAGCCAGTCGATTTTTTCCATGAAGATGCCCGCGAGGTTCTCGACGACACCTTCGGTCTCATGATCTATCAAGAGAGCGTGATGCGTGTCGCTCAGCAATTCGCTGGCTACTCGCTTGCCCAGGCCGACAACCTTCGGAAGGCCTGCGGTAAAAAGCAGCGCGATTTGATGGTGGCCGAACGTCAGAAATTCGAGGAAGGGTGCGAAACAACTGGCTACGGCATCACCCTCGGCAAGCAGTTGTTCGACATTATTGAAAAGTTCGCTGACTACGCATTTAACAAGAGCCACACATTCGGTTACGGGCTGATCACCTATCAGACTGCGTATTTGAAGGCGCATTACCCGGTTGAGTACTTCTCTGCGCTGCTGACAAGCGTCAAACACAATCTCGATAAAGCGGCGATCTACTTGGCTGACTGTCGTGCGAGTGGCATCAAGGTGCTTCCGCCTGACATCAACCGGTCGCTCTCTGACTTTGCTCCACTGCGGCGTGAAGAGGTCCCTGACGACGTCGAGCTTCCGGTGGGCTCCCCAGGGGCAATTTTGTTCGGAATGTCGGCGGTGAGAAATGTTGGTGAAGGTCTCGTCTCTCAGCTCGTTGAAGAGCGTGATGAGAACGGCCCGTATGCCACGTTTTACGAATTCGCCGAGCGAGTCCCCGAACCTGTCTTACATAAACGAACAGTGGAGTCGCTCATCAACGCTGGAGCCTTCGACCGTCTTGAGCACCCGCGCCTCGGTTTGGTGTCAGTTCATGAGAACATCATCGAATCGACATTGAGTCGTCGGCGCGAACGCGATCAGGGTGTGTTGAGTTTGTTTGGTGACTGGAACGGTGACGATTCGGCAGAAATCGGCCGAGTTGAGCGCATTGACATCCCAGATGTTGAATACCCGAAAGCGGAGCGTCTGAAAGCCGAGAAAGAAATGCTCGGCTTATATGTCTCTGATCACCCACTGTTTGGCGTCGAGTCGGCACTTCGACGCCGAGCCGAGCACGCAATTGTCGACCTCAGCGATATGGAAGACGGATCGCACGTGAAAGTGGGCGGAATCATCACCGCCTCCGCCAGGAAATTCACGAAAAAGGGTGACCAGATGGCGGTGTTCACCCTTGAAGATCTCGACGCCGCAGTAGAGGTCACAGTTTTTCCACGAACGCTTGCCTCATTGCAGCAGTCGATTGTCGACGACCGCATTGTTGCCGTGAAAGCTCGACTCGATCGACGAGATGAAAGTCGTCTCGGTCTCATCGCAATGGAGATAGAGACCCTCACCGGGCTTGAAAGTGGCGGCTCGCGGCCTGTTCGTTTGCGCCTTCCTGGAGGTATGCCTGATCGGCATGTGTTGGAGCGATTGAAAGCGATTATCGAAGAGCACCAAGGAGACACTCCTGTTGAGATCGAAGTGGCCAAAGGACAGGTTCTCCGGCTTGGTGACGGCTTCCAGGTTGATCCCTCTCGTGCGGTTGGCGAATTAAGGGTCGCGTTCGGCCACGAGGCAGTTGCCCCCTGATTCACTCTCCCGCCTACTGGAGTCTGCACCAGAAATGGCAGAATAGAAGGAAGAAGTTTTGCTGGAGATCATGTAATGGCACTGGAAGTACTCACCAACGACGCAAGCGCGCTGACCGATGATGACCTTGCAGAGATGATCGCGATCGAAGGGGCGTTTGACTTGGCGTTCCTCGAAGGCTGCCGAGAATCATGGGTGCTTGCCACCACCGCTCGTGATGGTGGCACCCTTCATGGATATACGTTTTCTACCCTTGAGCGCATTGGAGGAACGCCATGCGTCTTGCTGGGAGTGATGAGCGTTCGTCGAAATGCAAAGCGTGACACCGTTCTGAAGGGCCTCATGAAAGAGGCGTTCCATCGTGCGCTGATGGCATTTCCAGATGAAGATGTCGTGGTTGGCGGGCGTTTCGCTCTTCCTGACGCGTTGCAAGCTCTCAAAGAGGTTGATGATGTAATTCCTGCTCCCGGTTCTCGGGCGGTAGGCGAAGAGCGTGCGTGGGGTCGACGTCTCGCAAAACGCTTCGGTGTTGACGGGTCATACGTGGCCGAACAATTCATGTCGACGAAAAACCCCTCGGGCGGTTTCGTTGATTTTGAATCCGCAAAGCCTGAGAAGATTGCTGCCGGCACAAAGGGCCTCTTTAAAGGGGTCGATGCCTCAACAGGCGGAGTTCTCATCGCCTACGGCTGGACGATGGCTGAGGATCTTGCAAAGCTCGGAGCCAGATAGCCCACAGTCTGTTGACGCCCTGTCGGCACTGATTCGCTCCCGGGCAATGTGCCGGTCGTTTCTCCCTGACCCGGTCGCCCCAAGCATCATCCATGAAATTGTTGACCTGGGAACACGGGCACCAAGTGCAGGACGCTCCCAAGGCCTACACGTCATTCAGCTCGCGGGTGATGAACGAGAACAGATGTGGTCGAGATCTCTCCCAGATGACCGTCGAGATCGATTTGCGTTTCCGGGTCTCATCGAAGCGCCGGTGCTGCTGTTGCTGTTCGTCGACCCCGACGCGTACGTCGAGCGTTATGCAGAGTCCGACAAGGCTCACACCGGCCTTGGGAATGGCAGAGGGGAGTGGCGGACGCCATTTTGGTTTGTCGACGCGGGAATGGCGGCGATGTCGATGCTTCTCGCTGCGCAGGCCTACGAGCTGGGAGCGTTGTTCTTCGCAATGCCTCAACCCGAAGGTGACATTCGGTCAGCGCTCGGTGTCCCCGAGTCGCAGGCAACCGTTGGCGTGCTCGCTCTCGGATACCGAAACGATGACGACATTCAGTCTCGCGGGGCAGGACGCAGTGCAACTCGTCCTCGTCGAGGTGCAGACGATGTCATTCACCGAGGGCAGTGGTAGCCGCAACCACGGTGAGTTCGGTCACGGTACTGTTATGACCGTTGAGGAAATGATCGGCTCCGGCAACAATCGACATGCCGGCCTCTTTCACGATGGGGTCATCTAAAATCGTTGCTGGGGGAGAGAATTGATCATGTTCAGCAATGATCAAACTCGTGGGCGTTGCAGGAATGTCAAGTCTCACCGTTGATAGTGGTGGTGCGATCATGATGAGGTGTTGCGCCCCGACAACAGACGCGATTCGAGCCGCAACAATCGAACCAAACGAGTAGCCGACGACCACCAAGGGTAAGTCGCAGTGACGTCTCTGTAATTCATGGCAGCATGCGATCGCATCTGGCATCTCCTCGATGGTGTTTCCGCTTGCGTGGCGGAAATCACTGCGCGCAGTGGTGACGCGTTTGTGGTGAAGAGCATGGGCGATGGAGACAAGGAGAGGGTGGTCGCGCCGGCCGCCGAAGAGAGGGTGGGGGTGCAGCAGGGCGGCAACCGCTCGCGGAGATGCTGGGGTCTCAACATCGGCGCTGATGGTGATGCCATCGTCTGTCGTGAGTTCGACGGTTTCAAGAGTTGCTTGGGTTGCAGGTGGGAAGTCGTCGAACGGCGAGTCAGAACTCATAGCAGCACGGTACCCTTCGAAGCGTGGTGTCCGAAAACGACAAACTGCCGATCAAAATGCTGAGCGACAGGCTGCTTGTTCGCATTGGCAAAGATGAAGGTGAGCGGAAGAGTTCAGGGGGCATCCTCATTCCGGCCACTGCGCAGATGGCGAAGCGTCTCGTATGGGCTGAAGTCATTGCGCTCGGACAAAACGTCCGTTCTGCTGAGGTCGGCGACCGTGTTCTGTTTAGCCCCGAAGATCGCTACGAGGTTGAGGTGCAGGGAGAAGATCTCGTCATGTTGCGCGAGCGGGACATCCATGCGGTGGCGGCTGAACGCATTGAGGCGTCGACCGGCCTCTATTTGTAGCGGTAGCGGTGTTCTGGGTGAGCGCCGGATCGTCGGCGTAGGATCACCATATGGATTCAACGCAGTCAGAGTGGAAGCCGGTTCATCTCGTTGATGAGGTGCGGAACCAGATCACCTACAACGCTGACGGTCTCGTCCCCGCCATTGCACAAGAGGTGGAAACTGGCGAGGTGTTGATGATGGCGTGGATGAACGCTGAATCGCTCGCTCGCACGCTGGCTGAAGGTCGCATGGTGTATTGGTCCCGGAGCCGTCAAGAATTGTGGCGCAAGGGCGATACGAGTGGCGATCACCAATCGGTTCGTGAGGCGTACTACGACTGTGATGGCGACGTGTTGCTCTTCAAGGTGGTGCAGCACGGCGGCGGCGCCTGTCACACCGGTGAACGGACATGTTTTTACCGGTCTCTTGGCGAGGCCGGATGAACATTCGCCCTCAAGCGGACGAGTTTCTTGCCTATGCCGCTGACCACAGTGTTGTTCCGGTGTGGACGGAGGTGCTTGGCGATCTCGAGACTCCGGTCTCTGCGTTTTTGAAACTCGTAGACGATGGGCCAGGTTTTTTGCTCGAATCGGTTGAGAACGGTGAGCGTTGGAGCAGGTTCTCTTTCATTGGCCGCGATCCGGTTGCCACACTGGTGCTTCGAGGTGAGGCGCTCGACATTGAGGGAACCCTCGGCGCAATGGTGCCGACAGATCAGGGGATCCTCGGGGCGTTAGAGGCTCTTCTCGACTCGCATTCGAGTCCCGATATTTCAGACCTTCCTCCGCTGCATGGTGGCATCGTTGGCTATCTCGGATATGACGTCATCCGTGAGGTCGAGCACCTTCCTGATGCTCCTCCGAATGATCACGGCATGCCTGACGCGGTAATGAGCATTATCGGTTCGCTTGCGGCGTTCGACCACTGGCGTCAACGCATCTACCTCATCGAGTCAGTTGTGACTCGCGATGAGGCGGGTCATCCGCTGAGCGAAGCCGAGTTGTTGGCCGCTCGAGACGCGGCGATTGACGCGGTGAAAACATCGGCACAACGCTTGGCGGCCCCATCAGAGGCAACGGTGGTTGAGCCCCCTGTGCCCGGTGAGCGGCATGAAGACGTCCCATCATCGATGAGCAACGGGCGATATCTCGATGCTGTGGTGACCGCGAAAGAGCACATCCTTGCGGGTGACATCTTCCAAGTTGTGCTTGCGCAGCGGTATGACATTGAGTTGGAGGCAGACCCGTTTGACGTTTACCGGGTGTTACGGCAGGTGAATCCGAGCCCGTATATGTACTTCATTCGACACGATGAGGCAACGCTCGTTGGTTCGTCTCCCGAACCAATGGTGCAGTTGCGTGGTGATCACATTGTGAGCCGTCCGATTGCCGGTACTCGTAAGCGGGGTCTTGACGAAGAACACGACCGTCGTCTCGCTGCAGAGTTGCTCGAACATCCAAAAGAGCGTGCCGAGCATGTGATGCTCGTCGATTTGGCCCGAAATGATGTTGGGCGTGTCGCTGAATTTGGTTCAGTGCAGCCTGAAGAGTTCATGACACTTGAGCGCTACAGCCATGTGATGCATCTCACCTCTCAGGTCACTGGCACGATTCGCCCTGGGCTGGGCCCGATCGACGTGCTCAAAGCAACGTTGCCCGCAGGCACAGTGAGTGGCGCCCCGAAGGTGCGGGCGATGGAGATCATTGATGAGTTAGAGCCAGTGCGGCGAGGTCCTTACGCCGGTGTCGTTGGGTATCTCGACTGGTCGGGCAACCTTGATACTGCAATCTGCATTCGCACCATGTTTGTTCGTGCAGATGGGGTGACGGCCTCGCTGCAAGCAGGTGCCGGTATCGTCGCCGACTCAGACCCAGAGGATGAAGATTTGGAGTGTCGCAATAAAGCAGCGGCGCTTCTCGCAGCCATTCCGGCCGCGCGACGAATGACAGCGACCCGAAGGTCGCAGGAGAGTTGACATGAACGATTCGATCGAATGGGAACAGTCGGTGTGGGCAGTTGCCCCCCGTGATGTCATCTCAGCCGTGGGAGTCGACACTGAGCGATATCTGCATTCTCAGTTATCTCAGCAGATCGAAGGGTTGAGCGATGGAGACCGTGTGCTGTCGTTGCTCCTCGAGCCAACAGGCAAGGTCATCGCGCTTATCGGCGTGCTTCGCCGCAGCGCCAATGAGTTTGTCATCGATTGCGATCCGGGAGACGGCGAGCATGTGCTTGCCCGGCTGCAGCGATTTTTATTGCGAGTTGACGTTGCGCTCACGCTCATTCCCGCTGACGCCGCTACTCCCGACGATGTCGAGCACTCACGAGTTGCTCAAGGTTGGCCCCGAGGCGGACACGAAATCATCGCCGGAGAGACGATTCCCGCAGAACTTCCGATGTTGGCGGAGCTCGTGTCATTTACGAAGGGCTGTTATCCCGGTCAGGAACTCGTCGAGCGAATGGATGCCAGGCAATCGTCTTCACCGTTTGAGATCATTCGGATGGCCGGCGACCTCAATGTCGGTGCAGAGGTCATTGTCGATGACGTTGCAGTTGGGGTTGTGACATCGTCAGATGGCGGGGCAATGCTGGTTCGAGCCCGTCGTCGCCGAGATTCCTGACGCCTCGTCTGTCGGGGCTTCTGTTCGGTCTGGAGGTGGCGGGCGTAGACTTGTCGCCCGTGACCTACGTCTATGCATTCGACCATAAGCACCGCAAACCACCGATGTCCTACAAGGACCTTCTTGGCGGCAAGGGGGCAAACCTCGCCGAAATGACGACGGTGCTGAATCTGCCCGTCCCTCCTGGGTTTACGGTGTCGACCGACGCCTGCCGTGACTACATGCACGGTGGCTGGCCATCGAGTCTCGACGCTGAGGTGACCCGACATGTCGCCAAGCTCGAAAAAATGATGGGTCGCAAACTGGGCGACGCCAACGATCCTCTGCTCGTGAGTGTGCGATCGGGCGCAAAGTTTTCGATGCCAGGAATGATGGACACGGTTCTCAACCTTGGTCTTAATGACGCCAGCGTGATCGGTTTGGCGAATGTCACCGGTGACGAACGCTTCGCCTATGACTCATACCGTCGTTTCATCGCCATGTACGCACGCATTGTGCTCGACGTTGATGGCGACCTTTTTGAACATCCACTCGAGGCGGCGAAAGCGAAAGCTGGTACCGACAACGATGCGGATCTTGATGCAAAGGCACTCCAGCAACTCGTCAAGACATATCTCGCAGCGGTTCGTAAGGCCACCGGCTCTCCGTTCCCGCAGGATCCTCGGGCGCAGCTTGACGGCGCAATCGAAGCAGTCTTCAAATCATGGAATGGCGCGCGAGCGATCGCCTATCGAGTTCGTGAAAAGATCAGTCACGAACTCGGTACTGCTGTCAACGTTCAGGCCATGGTGTTCGGTAACCGTGATGACAATTCAGGTACCGGAGTCGGCTTCACTCGCAACGCTGCTACCGGAGAGAACAGGCCCTACGGTGACTTCTTGGTGAATGCCCAGGGTGAAGATGTCGTCGCTGGTATTCGAAACACGTTGACTCTTGATCACATGAAGAAGATCTTCCCGTCAATTCACTCCGAGTTGCTCAAGATTTTCGTTCGACTTGAAGAGCACTACACCGACATGTGCGACACCGAGTTCACTATTGAGCAGGGACGTCTGTGGATGTTGCAGACACGAGTCGGTAAACGCACTGGTGCGGCTGCGTTGAAGATGGCGGTCGACATGACGAAAGGCACCGCAGGTGCCCGTGGCCGTAAGTGGAAGATTTCCCGTGAAGAAGCCGTGATGCGAGTAACGGCTGAGCATCTCGATTCAGTGCTTCACCCGCAGTTCAAAAAGAAGGGCGCTTCGATCGCAAAGGGTCTTGGTGCATCTCCTGGTGCGGCTGTTGGCCGGGCATATTTCACTGCTGATGATGCTGAGGCTGCAGCGAACAAGGGTGAAAAGGTCGTCTTGGTTCGTAATGAGACGAGCCCTGAAGACGTGCACGGCATGATGGTCGCCCAAGGCATCCTCACCGCCCGCGGTGGACTTGTAAGCCATGCGGCCGTGGTGGCCCGTGGTTGGGGAACGCCGGCAGTCGTTGGTGCCGACGCCGTAAAGATCTCTGGGAAGTCATTTTCTGTCGGATCGACAACGATTTCGCAGGGCGACGTCATTTCGATCGACGGCACGTCGGGCGAGGTCATGGTTGGCGCTCTTGAACTCGCTGCTGCGAAGCCGCCAGCCGAGTACGAGACAGTGCTGAAATGGGCCGACACCATCCGTAAAGGAAAAATGGCTGTCCGCGCAAACGCTGATACTGGCGCTGACGCGAAGGTCGCACGCGGAAACGGTGCTGAGGGCATCGGACTGTGCCGTACCGAGCACATGTTCCTTGCTCCAGATCGCTTGCCGATCGTCCGAGCGATGATCCTTGCGAATACGCCAAAGAAAGAGGCAGCTGCCCTCGAGCAACTGCGTATCGCCCAGCAGGCCGACTTCGAAGACATCCTGAAAGCAATGGATGGGCTCCCCGTAACGATTCGCCTTCTCGATCCTCCGCTTCACGAGTTCTTGCCCTCGGTTGAAGAACTCAGAGTGAAAGAAGCAAAGAAAGGGCTGTCGAAGCGCGAGCGCGAGTTGCTCGATGCCGCTGAGAGTTGGGCTGAGCATAATCCGATGATCGGAACCCGTGGTGTTCGGTTGGGAGTGATCAAGCCTGGCCTGTATGCAATGCAGGTCCGTGCCCTTCTTGACGCAGCCAAGAAGCTTCGTGCCAAGGGTGGAAACCCAATCGTTGAGGTCATGATCCCGTTGACGGTGACTCGTGAAGAGCTTGGGCTTGCCCGCTCATGGGTCCAGGCAGAGATCGATGCCGCCCTGAAGGGAATGAAAGGTAAGCCGAAGATCACGATTGGCACCATGATTGAAACTCCTCGTGCCGCAGTGCGGGCAGATGAAATTGCTGAGGAAGCCGATTTCTTCTCATTCGGTACGAACGACCTCACACAGCTCGCGTTCGGTTTTAGCCGAGACGATGTCGAGAGTCGAATGATGCCGGCTTACCTCGAACAGGGTCTGTTGAAGCGCAATCCGTTTGACACCATCGATCAAAGCGGTGTTGGTGATCTCGTGAAGATGGGTGCCGAGCGTGGACGCTCGGTGAAGCCTGCGCTCAAACTCGGTGTGTGTGGTGAGCACGGTGGCGATCCGGAGTCGATTGAACTCTTCTCACGGGTTGGGCTCGACTACGTGAGCTGCTCGCCATTCCGCGTGCCGATCGCTCGTCTTGCTGCTGCGCAGGCGATCATCGGTGCGAGCGACAGCCAAAAGTGATCTAGGCGCAAGATTCGCCAGCGGGGGTGATGCCTCGCTGTGGTAACTCGGCACGCGCCGACAACTAGATTCCTGAGTGTGGCTATATCTGACGACGACATTGACCGCGTTCGCGCAACGGTCTCGATCGTCGATGTGGTCGGCCAGCATGTGCAACTGCGTCGAACGGGTCGGAACTGGGTCGGCCTCTGCCCATTCCACGGAGAAAAGACCCCCTCGTTCAATGTTCGTGAAGAGACCGGCCGCTATAAGTGCTTTGGGTGCGACGCGTCGGGAGACGTATTCACATTTGTGCAGCAAACCGAGCACGTCGATTTCATTGGGTCAGTCGAATTTCTCGCCGCAAAAGCCGGCATTCAACTCAACTACACGTCGACCGGACAGTCGAAAGATCGGGCTCGCCGCAAACGCTTAATTGAGGGCATGGAGACCGCAGTCGAGTGGTACCACCAACGATTACTCACCGCTCCCGATGCTCGGCCGGCGCGAGATTACCTTCGCTCTCGCGGTATTGATGGTGAAATTGCTCGCCAGTTTCGCATCGGCTGGGCACCCGATGAATGGGACGCATTGGCGTCGCAGGCTGGTGTTGAAGAGAAAGTTCTTGACGATGTCGGTCTTGCATTTCGGAATCGACGCAACCGCATGCAAGATGCGCTGCGCGGACGCGTGGTGTTTCCGATCATGAACGACGGTGGAGACCCCGTCGCGGTCGGGGGACGCATTTTGCCGGGTTCAGCCGACCCCGCGAAGTACAAGAACTCACCCGAGACACCGATCTATACGAAGTCTCGCGTGTTGTATGGCCTCAACTGGGCGAAAGGTGAAATCGTTCGTCAGAACCTCGCTGTCGTCTGCGAGGGGTATACCGACGTAATCGGCTTTCATCGCAGCGGGGTACCGACTGCGGTTGCGACTTGCGGGACGGCGTTCACTGAAGAGCATGTGAAGTTGCTGAAGCGCTACACCTCGCGTGTCGTTCTCGCATTTGATGCCGACGCGGCAGGTCAAGGGGCGGCCGAGCGTTTTTACGAATGGGAGCGAAAGTACGACATCGAGGTTTCCGTAGCGAAGCTTTTTGGTGGCAAAGATCCCGGTGATCTCGCACAGTCAGACCCAGAGTCGCTTCCGTTAGCGATCGAGCAGGCATCTCCCTTTCTTGCCTTCCGAATCGACAGGGTGCTCGCAACGATGCCGTCAGATACCCCCGAACACCGAACTCGAGCAGCCGAGAGCGCAATGGCGGTGGTGAATGAGCACCCCAACGTCAATGTACGCAAGTTGTACGCAGGCGAAGTCGCAACGCGTCTTGACTTGCCGGTACATGACTTGGTGCTCGTCGCCGAGAAGGGAGGTCGTGCACCCGAGCTCACCGTGCCTGCAGCCCGTCGACGAAATGCGCCTCGCGATAACGCAGAGTTCGCTGTGCTTGCGGTGCTCGTTCAAGATTGGGATGCAGTGGCGCCATGGCTGGCGGGGCCACTGTTTTCTGACACAGCGAATCGGCAGGCTTTTGACGCCTTGGTTGAGTCAGACGGTGACCTTGAGATCGCGCTTGATCGACTTGATGGTCAGGCGCGAGATGTTGTCGAGCGGGCTGCAATTGTTGATGTCGTGGTTGATGCTCCAATGGAGGCCCGTGTTCTCATTGCGGCGGCAGTTCGACGCGAGTTGAGGCGCGTCATTCCAGGTGCAGACTCCGAGAGGATCGCAAGTGATGCGCAGGCTCGTCGACTTGTCGAAGACTTGCAAGATCCACATCGAGCCGAAGATGCAGCCGAGTGGTTGTTGGGTTGGCTTATCGAACGCGAGGAGGTTGCCGATGGGGCCTCGTGAGGATGAATCTCCAGCCGTTCTCGCATTACCCGGAGTGGTTGACCACGACTGGCAGGCGTTAGTGGCCCGGGGACGAACTCAAGGGGTTGTTCACGCCGAAGATGTTGCGCATGTCGTTCGAGATGTCGAACTCACCCCTGATGTGCTCATTTCGGTGAGTGACGCACTCGCCAAACTGGGAATCGAAATTGATGACGCCGTCGAGGTTGAAGCAGACCACGATGCAACCCCGGCATCGGGGCGTCGGCGTCGCCGGCAGATGGATGACACGGCGGGTATTCCCAGGGTCAATAGGGGGCGCCGTGCGACGGGTGGCGACGTTGCCTCGGGCGACGGAATGCGGATGTATCTGCAAGAGATCGGACGCGTCAACCTGTTGAGTGCCGACGAAGAGCGCCGCTTGGCGCGCCTAGTAGCTGAGGGCATTGAGGCTGCAACCACGATTGATGCTGGCTCTGTTGACGATGCGGAGCGTCGCCAGTTGCTGCGGCAAGTGTCACGAGGGCAGCGTGCTCGTCATGCATTGACTCAAGCCAATCTTCGTTTGGTGGTCTCAATTGCGAAGCGTTACACCAACAGGGGAGTGCAACTTCTTGACCTCATTCAAGAGGGAAACCTCGGTTTGATGAAGGCAGTCGAGAAGTTTGATTATGCAAAGGGCTTCAAATTCTCGACGTATGCGACATGGTGGATACGCCAAGCGATCACACGGTCGATCGCCGATCAATCTCGGACTATCCGCATACCGGTGCATATGGTTGAGCATCTCAACCGTCTGCTGAGAGGACGTCGAGAGTTCCTTCAGGAGTTCCGACGTGAACCTACGGTGCCGGAGCTTGCTGAACGCTTACATATGCCAGAAGACCGGGTCTCTGAATTGTTGCGCTGGTCGCAAGAGCCCCTTTCGCTTGATTCGCCAGTGGGTGACGGAGATGATGCCGAACTTGGTGACTTCGTTGCCGACGATGTGGCTGGTCCCGCCTCTCAAGTTGAGGCACTTGACCTCGAGTCAAAGATCGTTGCACTTCTCGACAGCCTCGGTGAACGTGAACGGGAGATTTTGCAGATGCGCTTCGGTCTCGGCCTCGATCGACCTCGCACGCTTGAAGAGGTCGGGGCCGAACTGGGAGTTACTCGTGAGCGCATTCGACAGATCGAGGCGAAGACTCTTGCGAGGTTGCGCTCACCGCTGATGGCTGAACGGCTTCGCGAGTTTCTGCAGTAGTTGAGATTTGCGCGACAAAACACAGCACAAGAGCCGACCCTTGGTGACAGTGAGGCACAAGAGCGATAAGGTTTGGGGCGGTTATTCCGGGATAGCTCAGTTGGCAGAGCAGCTGACTGTTAATCAGCGGGTCGCAGGTTCGAGCCCTGCTCCCGGAGCCACGGACGGGGTCCTTCGGGGCCCCGTCCGCCGTTAGGGGCGGTAGCTCAGTGGTTAGAGCATGGGACTCATAATCCCTTGGTCGTGGGTTCGATCCCCACTCGCCCTACCAGCCGAAAAATTCGGCGTTTGAGGATTCCCGACTAACCGGTATCACACGGAGGCGTTCGGATGGGTACGGCGGCCATGAACCGGATCTGGCCTTATGTCGTGTCGCCGCTTTTCCCTTCAGTGTGGGTCCACGGCAAGATCCTTTACCGAGGCTGGGCGTTACGACAAATTTAGACGTTGTTCACCGGTCGTACATGTCTAGACAACCTTCAACCTTCATCATTTCCGAATGGACATTGAAACGAGATCATCGCTGCTCGCTGCAGCGGAACGGTCGTCGGTCATTGCGCTCGCTGAACGACTCGTTGAGCAGCACGGCCATCCATCGATATTACTTGCACCTGAGGTCGGATTAGTTGCGTTAGAGGTTCGTGAACCGGTGTGCTCCGAACGCTTCATCGTCGGCGATGTCCTGATCACTCGAGCTGAGGTGGTGGTCGGCAGTGCCGAAGGTTGGGCGGCGCGAATGGGTGATGACCGCGAGGCAACTTTTGCAGCCGCGATCTGTGCGGCGGTTGGTGACCACCGCCTCGGAGGCGCCGATGAGGTGGATCATTTGTGTGAGGCCACAGCACATGCTCGCGACCTTGATGCGATGAAGGAGTGGTCGGACCTCACCCCGACCATCGTCGACTTTGAGGAGATGGACTGATGCCACCTGATGTAACAACTACCAACGCGACCGACTCGGTCGGCGTCGGGGACCTTGACCTACTCGTCGCCCTAAGGTCCGCTCAGGACGAGGTAGGTGCAGTGTTTCAGGTGCTCGTAAACGCTGTGGCACGCCCGGGAAGCATCCATCAGATGTCATCTATTCCGGCCGGTGTGGTGCCTGCCGCCATTCCCGTCCTCGTCGTCGCTGACCTCCGTACTCCACTCGCCGTCGTAGGGCCCGACAGCGAAGCGCTTGCGGCCGCTCTGGGTCGGGTTTCTGGCGCATCGATCGCCGGAGATCTCGGGTCGGCGAGAATCGTCCTCGTTTCGGCATCTGGCTCATTGACCACCGACGTCATCTGGTCACTCCGAACCGGGTCCGCACACCAACCGGAGTTGGGCGCCACGGTATTTGTGTCATGCGATCGCCTCGTCCAGGCGACTTCGGATACTGCCGGGGCATTTCGAACATCTGGGCCTGGTGCCAGCGACGGACGTTGGCTTGTCGCCGACGGCATCGATTTGTCCGCCATACGCGAGCTTGACGGCGTCAATTCGGGCTACCCATCTGGTGTTGACCTCTTCCTTGTCGCCCGCAATGGCAGTGTGGTTGCGCTTCCTCGATCAAACCGGCTCCTAGTAACTGGGGAAGTCTGATGGGCTACGTTGCAGCTCGTGGAGGGCTTCGCGCCATTCGCGCCGCCGAGCGTCTGATCCACCGACGCCGATCCCACTCAACGGTGCGTGAAGTGGATGATGCCCAATTCCTCACGCATCTTGAACCGCTGGTGGATCGCGTCATCGCTGAGGGCGGTATATGGGCCCCAGAACTCGCGGCAGGGGCTCTTCGACAAGGGCGTGGCGATCCAATCGAAGCGGCTCACCTGTTGCGGTCGCATAGATCGACACTCCCGATCGTCGCTCGGAGCGTCGCCGACGCCGATGAACTCGAGATTCTCCGCCGCATCGTGCCGGCGTATCGAAACCCTCCGGGTCCGCAACTGCTCGGTTTGACCGCTGATTACACTGGCAGAATCCTTGAAGCTTCGGCGCCGTCGCCCGTCGAGGCGGTTGGCGACGACACGGAGCACTTCTCAGGGGAGACTGCGGCCGACGAGATGGGCGATGTCCGCCGACCGGCGCGACTACTCGAAGTACTGCGTTCGCTCGATCTCCTGGTCGATCGTCGCCGGTCAGACGATCCGGAACCAGTTGATGTGACCGCTGAGGCCGCGCGGCCGCCCGCTCCACGGTCGGCTCGGCTGTCGGTGATGGCTCGAGCCGAAACTGGAGCGCTCGTCAACCTGTGGTACCGGAACATCCTTGGTCCTGACGGATACCTGCACGAGATAACACTCGGCGAGGTCCGGCATGGTCGCCTGCCGGTTCGTCTTGCTCATCCCCGCACCGGCGGCGCTGTCCGCATCGGATCGGTGCGGGTAACGGAGGTGGAAGCAATTGAGGACCTCGACGGCATCGACGAGGATCGTGGACGACTTGATGTTGGCTACGGCATGTGTTTTGGTCACAACGAGAAGAAGGCGATCGCGATGGCGAATCTCGATATTGCGTGCCACCGCGATGGTGGGCGAACACAACTTGAGCAGTCGGTACTTCTTACCAGTGATGGTCTTGAGGCGACGGGATTTCTTGAGCATCTCAAACTGCCGCACTACGTCACATTCCGTTCGATCGTCGAGCGCAAGATCGCCGTTCGCGAGTCTGTGGGGAGCCCCTGATGCTTACGGAGATGATTCCAGACAACCTTCGCAGAGGAGTGATGGACGATGGCGCCACACGTGAGATCCGACGAGCCGTGTTATGCGCAATTGCAGTTCCGGGATATCAGGTTCCGTTCGGCTCGCGAGAGATGCCGGTCGCACGAGGATGGGGCTCGGGCGGGCTGCAAATAACTCTTGCCCTTGCCGGGGTGGGCGACGTCGTCAAGGTCATTGACCAAGGCGATGATGAGGGCGTCAACGCAGTCAACCTCCGTCGTTTAATCGTTGATACGACCGGAGCGGACGAGACGACAACACCTAGCGAGGCAACGATTGTTCAGACCCGACACCGGATACCTGAGGATCCTCTGGTGAGCGGCCAGATCCTCGTTCTACAGGTGCCCGAACCAGAACCATTGCGAGGTGTGGAGCGCGATGTTCGCGAGCTTGAACGGATGCACGCCGAGGCTGATTACTCACGGCTCTGGGTCAGCCTTTACGAGGATCGGGTCCGAAATGGTGTGATCACTCAGACCACTGGATACCCATGCATGGTCGGGGGTCGTGACGGCGGGCGGTACGTCATTTCGACCACGCCGATTCCTCGGTGGGACGTCCCACGTTTCCACCGCAGTGATTTCCTGTCGCTGTTCGGCGCCGGTCGGGCGAAGCGCATCTACGCAATACCGCCCGATACCGATGTTGAACCATTGACATTCACCGATGTGCCGTTCGAAGTTGAGCGCACCGCAGGAGCCCAGTGCTGGAAATGCGGTAGCACCATCAGCTATTTGGTGTCCGTGCCAAGTTCCACCGACGGATCGACGTCCGAACGTTGGGTGTGCAGCGATACCGATTGGTGTCGCCGTCAGGTGGAGGACCGACCATGACCGACGACTGGGTCCTTCGGGCAAACGGCCTTGGCAAGGTTTTTGGGAACGTCGACGACCGTGTAGTGGCCTGTACTGGGCCGGAACACGGCACCGTGAAGGACGCCCAGACCGGCAGCGTAGTTGCAGCGTGGGGCGTCAACTTTGAAGTTGCTGCTGGCGAAGCACTGGGCGTCATCGGCGAATCGGGTTCGGGCAAGTCGACCGTCATGCGCTGCATCATCGGTGACCTCGAGCCGACGGCGGGCAATGTGTTCTTCCGGCGCTCTGACGGATCGGTCACCGACCTTCTCGCCCTCGATGCAGCCGAGCGACGGGCCTTACGTGTGCACGACCTGTCCATCGTGCACCAGAACCCATCAGACGGTCTTGACCTCGGAATAACGGCGGGTGGCAATATCGCAGAACGACTGACGGCAGCCGGTTGGCGGAGTTTTGGGGAGATCCGAGGGCGGGCCGCTGAACTTCTTGATCGCACCGAGGTTCCCCTCGTTCGAATGGATGACGTTGTTCGGGATTTCTCCGGAGGGATGCGCCAGCGAGTGCAGTTAGCAAAGGCACTCGCCAACAATCCGTCGCTGGTGCTGCTCGATGAACCAACGACAGGGCTCGACGCGTCAATCGCTGCCGGAGTGCTCGACCTCATCAGGAGCCTGCTTGAAGATCTTGGAATTGCAGCGGTGGTCGTGTCGCACGACTTTGCCGTTATCGAGATGCTCACGACACGCTGTATTGTGATGAACCATGGCCGTGTCGTAGAGAGCGGCCTGACTGACCAACTCTTTGAGGACCCCCATCACCCGTACAGCCAGCGACTTGTTGCGGCGGCTCGGTCATGAGTGATCGTCTCGTACTCACCGTTGCTGATCTGTCGAAACACTTCGTGTTGCACAATGTCGACGGGCGACAAGTGGACGCGCTTCACTCTGTCGATCTCACCGTTCGCGCTGGCGAGCACATTGCGCTCGCCGGGTCAAGCGGAGCAGGTAAGTCGTCACTCCTGAAATGCATCAACCGCACCTATCTCGCAAGCTCAGGTGCAATCATCCTGCACGCTGAGGACGGTTCGTCGACCTCCCTCGATACGCTCAGCGACCGCGAAATGGCATCACTTCGAGGTCGCGACATCGGCTATGTGTCGCAGTTCCTCCGTTCTCAGCCGAGGCGGACGCCAATGGAGATCGTGGTTCGTTCGGCGGTACTCCGCGGCGTGAACCGGAAACACGCCACTGAGGCGGCGGCCGACGCATTGACGCGACTTCGGCTTGACCGAGCGCTCTGGGATGTACATGCGAGCGTGCTCTCTGGTGGGGAGCGTCAACGCGTCAACCTCGCCGCTGGCACCGTCGCACCGCCGAAACTTCTTCTGCTCGACGAACCGGTGTCGGCACTTGATCCAGCGAATCGAAGCGCGGCGCTTGATTTGATTGCCGGCCTGACAAGCCACGGGGTCGCTGTGTTGTCGGTGTTCCACGACCTCGAGGCAATGGAGCGCCTTGCTACCCGTGTGGTGGTGATGTCCGACGGACGAGTTGTAGGGGAGGGCGCGCCATCAGAGGTGCTCCCCGAACTGGAGGTGGCACGGTGATCGACGAACAGAATCTCGTGATGACGAACGTGATAGCAGTCCTTCCTGATCGCGTCATCGACCATGCCTCAATCGTGGTGCGCGATGGTGTCATTGTCGACATTCTCGAACGATCGATTGACGGTGTCGAAGCGTTGAACGGGAACGGCGCGCTGTGTATTCCTGGTCTTGTCGATACCCATTCCGATGCGCTCGAAAAGGAGATTCGTCCCCGCCCGGGGGTCGTTCTTGACATCCCGTTTGCGTTGAGATCGTTTGAGGGACGTGCCCGAGCGGCAGGAGTCACGACGATCTTTCACGGCGTCGGATACGAGGAAAACGGAGTGTACGACCGAACAGTTGCGCAGGCAGAGGCAATGTGTGAGGCGGTGGATGACCGAAACGCATCAGGTCGCGCACTGATCGATCATCAGATTCTCCATCGTCTGGATGTTCGCGATGCAGATGGGCTGGCGGCCTTGGAGCGACGCCTTGACGCGTTAGGCGAGTCGCCCCAGTCGCTCCTGCCACTAGTGTCATACGAAGATCACACTCCAGGTCAGGGTCAGTACCGAGACCGGTCTTGGTACGAGGCTTACATCGCAGGAACCCGTGGCATTGACGAGGCAACGGCGCAAGGAGTCGTCGACGAGATTCTCGCCAGCCGCGACGCGAATCTCGACGTTCGCGAGAAGTCAGTCGTATCGATGGGGGCCCGCGCTGTAGGTGGCCAGATTCGATTGATGATTCACGATCCGGCCGATGCGACCGAAGTTGACCATGCCTGGGCCTCGGGTATGACAATTGCCGAGTTTCCAACCACGGTGGAAGCGGCGCGTTCTGCCCGGTCGTGCGGTATGCGGACGGTCTGCGGCGGTCCAAACGCACTTCGCGGCACGAGTCACTCTGGGAACGTGAGCGCTCGTGCGCTTATCGAGTTGGGGCTCTGTGATGGCTTGGCATCTGATTACTTGCCGACGACATTGATCGGGTCGGTCGCTGTGCTCGTCGATGCCGGGGTGTGCGATCTGCCAACTGCGGTGTCACTTGTGACCTCAGGACCAGCTGAATCAGTCGGACTTTCCGACCGTGGACGACTTGCCGTTGGTCAACGTGCAGACCTAGTGTTGGCCCAGTTTGATGGTCCACTTCCAACTGTACGATTCGTTCTGAGTCAGAGCTTGACCGCAGAGAGGATTGGCGTGAAATGACCACCCAGGCGCGCGAACAACATGGTGTGCTCACCGAAGACCAACTCGTTGCGTGGGAGCGAGACGGTTTTTTGCACGTACCAGGTTTCATCGCCGGTGATGATCTCGACGATCTGATAGCTGTGGTCGATGACCTCGGCCGACTGGCGGATGGAGAACGCGGCCTACTCCAGCACTACGAGAAGACCGATAGCGGGGTTCGCATCTGTCGGAGTGAGCATCTGATTGACGCTCACCCGATGCTCAAGCAACTGTTCGTCGATGGCGACCTCGTGGTGATGGCTGGCGAACTGCTCGGCGAGCCAGCGGTGCTCTACAAGGAGAAGGTCAATTACAAGCTGCCCGGTGGCGCCGGATTTGCTCCCCATCAAGATGCACCGGCCTATCCCTTTATCGACACCCACACAACGTGCATGGTGGCGATCGACGATGCCACTCTCGAAAACGGCTGTCTTGATGTAGTAGCCAACATGCACGGCGAAGTGCTCCCCATGGATGAATCAGGGTGTATCCGATCTTCGCTTGTCGAGTCGATGCCATGGCAACCGATCCCGATTGCCGCAGGTGATCTCCTCTGGTTCCACTCGCGTGCCCCACATCGAAGCGGACCGAATGTATCTTCGCAGCAGCGACGCGGTCTGTTCTGCACCTACAACGCAAGATCTCACGGCGATCTACGTGATCGGTACTACGCCGAGAAGTTGGCGGCGTTCTCGGCCGGACCCGAAGGTGAAGCGACCCGTGTGAGCCTGATCGGCGACTTTCAGGGTCGTGCACCGTCGGCAGCAGAGATCGCCGACTACGAGCAGGCCATGAGGAGGTCAATATGACACAGGCGAAAGCATGGATGGAACTCGATAGTGCGACTGCGGTAGCTGACGCTATTTGTTCGCTCTACGCGGATCGCGGTCACGCCATGTACGACGAAGCAGTTTCCCAATCTACACACGGTGTACAGGCTGCGCTGCAGGGAGGCAGGGAGGGTGCTCCTCCCGCGCTTCGACTCGCAGGTTTGCTGCACGACATCGGCCATTTGCTCGAGCGTGAACCCGACGACGTCGAGTATCCCGATCGGGATCTAAAGCACGAGGAAATCGCAGCACGGTTCCTGTCCAACTGGTTCGGCCCCGAGGTGACCGAACCGATTCGTCATCACGTGTCGGCCAAGCGCTACTTGGTATCGGTCGAACCAGCGTATGAAGGTTCGCTGTCGCTGGCATCAGTGCACAGTCTTGCGTTGCAGGGTGGGCCAATGTCGCCGAATGAGGCCGAGCAGTTCATTTCGCTTCCGGGCGCTGCCGACGCGGTGGTGCTCAGGCGTTGGGACGATCTAGCGAAGGATCCGAATGCGCCGACCCCGGCTTTTGACGACTTCCGTGACTTGATTGCTGCACATTGCTCTGTTCGACGTCGTGCAGGGTCGGAGGCGGCAGTCGACTGATGAGCGTGCGCCGGTCGCAGTACCTCGATCTCGCCGATCAGTTGGCAGACCGATGGAAAAGTCTTGCGCCGGGATCACCAGTAGAGAGTGAGCATCAACTCGCGACCGAGTTCAGCGTCAATCGTCTCACGGCTCGAGAGGCCATGCGAGAGCTCGAACGTCGGTTGATCGTTCGACGTGTCGCAGGGAGTGGAACGTTCACTGCGCATCGTCTCGATTATCGACTTGGGCTCGGTGACCCGCCTAGCTTTCGGCGCACCGTGTCCGCCCTTGGTCACGTTCCAGGCGTTCGTGTCGTCGACGCGCAGTGGATAAGCAGTGCGGACACTCGCCGGTTTGTTGTGACGCGTGAACTCACCGTCGACGGACTTGTTGCGTCGGTGGCCGAAGACACGTTTACGGAGCCGATTGCGGGTCGTATCGCCCCCTTGGTTGCCGAGGGCGGGTCGATCGTCGATGCGTTACGCTCCGTCGGTGGGTCACCGAATCGGTCCGGGGTCCGCGTGTCGATGGAACTCACCGACTTTAGAGTTGCTCGCCAACTTGGTTTCTCCGGAACTGCGCCGCCGATTTGGTGTCTGAGGAGCACCACCACCGATGAACGGGGTGGTCCGGTGATTCACCGCTCAACTTCGTGGATGCGTCCCGACATGTTTGCGCTCTCGATTGAGATCGGTTCGACTGCGGGTTCAGTGAACTAAACGTTTCCTAGTAGTTCGTGCGTTGTACGTCGACCCTCAACCTGGTGTTCATCTAGGCCTCGTTAAATGGAAGTTGTGAAGACAAACTCAAATTCCACACTCCGTACCCGACCCTCCCGCCGACGTCGTTCGGTCCTAGCGGCGTTTGCCATCGGTTCGTTGGTCCTTGCCGCCTGCGGTGACGACGACACCGCAACTGATACCACCGACGCACCGGTAGCTGCCGAGACGACCACCACCGAAGCTGATCCCAAAGCTGACTGGCCGACGAAATTGTCGTTCGCTGCGGTGCCCGCTGAGAACGCCGCTGAGATCTCCGACTACGTCACTCCGCATATCATTGCCGATGAACTTGGCGTCGAGATCGAATTTGTCCAGGCCGCTGACTACGCAGGCGTGATCGAGGGCATGATCGCCGAGCGAGTCGACATCGGCTCCTTCGGAGGCTTCTCATATGTGATTGCCACCGGTGCAGGTGCCGACATCGACGTTGCCGGACTCTGGTCTGGCGACAACCCCGACACGATCGGCGATTACCGCTCGTACCTGATCGTTCCGGTGGGTTCGGACATCGTGACCCCCGCCGATCTCGCCGGCAAGCGCGTTTGCTTCGTCGATCCAGGCTCGACCTCGGGTTTCCTCTTTCCGTCCGCCGCATTGCTCGCTGAGGGTCTCGACCCAAGCGAGACCTCGACTGACATCACGGCGATCTTCGCCGGCGGCCATGATGCCTCAGCAATCGCCGTCGCCAACGGTGACTGCGACGCGGGCTTTGCTTACGACACCATGGTGACCGAGCAGTTGATTGAGTCCGGCGACATCCCCGGTGTTATCGACCTTGTAGGGGACGAGACTGTGAACGAGGCCGATGCCACCATCCAGATCATCTGGAAGTCGACACCGATCGCCGCCCCGCCGCTCGCCTATGGCCGCTGGCTCCCCGAGTCAATGCAGGACGAAATCGTCGACATTGTCACCACGAAGGTGAACACTGACTGGGCTGTCGCCAACGGCTACTGCACCTCGAGCGATGACTGCCCGCTTTCAGACGGTCCGTTTTGGGGTTACATCACCGGCGCCGACACCTATTTCGACGGAATTCGCGAACTCTGTGAGTTGACCGGATCGTCGAAGTGCAATCTCTGATCTTCCTGTTCGGGTGATCACCATTCTCCATCCAAGAGGATCACTGGTCCGGGCAATTCTCCTGCCCGGACCAGGTCCGTCTCTACGGCACGGACGTGCCATCACATCTGGTTCCAATCGGAGGACGTTATGAATGAACGAACCGTGGTCGAAGTACAGGGGTTGACGAAGACTTTTGACGGTGGCCGAGTCACAGCGCTTGACAATGTCTCATTAGCAGTGCCGGAGGGGCAGCTGACCGTGGTCATCGGGTTGTCCGGATCAGGTAAGTCAACGCTCCTTCGACATCTCAACGGCATGCATGAGCCGACTGCCGGCTCGGTGCAGGTACTTGACCGAGATGTGTCGACGTTGTCGGGTCGGCACCTGCGCGCGCTGCGACGTGAGATTGGGTTCGTCTTCCAGTCGTTCAACATTGTTGGACGGTTGTCGTGTCTTGAGAACGTGCTGTCAGGTGCTCTCGGTCGCCTCCGGGGCCCTCGCTACGGTGTGATCAGCTATTCGAAGTCGCTTCGTCGTGAAGCGTTGGAACAACTCGATCGCGTCGGACTCGCCGATCGCGCTTTCCAGC
Organism: uncultured Acidimicrobiaceae bacterium; assembly: GCA_937897105.1. Lineage (GTDB taxonomy): Bacteria > Actinomycetota > Acidimicrobiia > Acidimicrobiales > Ilumatobacteraceae > Casp-actino5. The sequence continues at coordinate 28,809 of CALCBR010000039.1, forward strand.
GTACGGACACGCTGTCGGGCGGTCAGCAGCAGCGTGTCGCCATTGCGCGAACGTTGATGCAGAAACCCAGGATTGTCCTCGCCGATGAGCCCGTCGCCTCCCTTGATCCGGAAATTTCTGGCCAGGTGATGGATGTGCTGTTCCGCTTATGTGTGGAGGATCAAATCACTGCCATTTGCTCTCTGCATCAGGTCGATTTAGCGCTCGGATGGGCTAATCGGCTCGTTGGACTACGGGATGGTCGTGTCGTCCTAGACACCTTGGTCGACTCGGCACTTGATCAGCGCGTTGTGATGGACGTGTATCAGCGGCTCGATCCCACCGGGGACAAGGTTCAGGAGTATCAGGACTCGACGGTGCTGCAATCGTGACCGTGCTCCGGAAGGGCGAACCACGGCAGTTGATCGGGTCGCCTCAATCGTCGACCCGCCTGTCGAGAGAATGGACCTCGGAGAGAATCGCCATGTGGGCGATCGCCATGTCGTTCACCGCAATCGCGGCGTACTCACTTATTAATATCGGTGTCAATCCTTTGACGCTCTTTTTCGAGCGGGACGACATCGGGAACTTGCTGGCCCGTATGTGGCCACCGACCATCACCGAGGCCGGTCCAATCTGGAACGCCGTCATCGACACCTTCTTCATGGCGTTCGTCGGAACCACACTCGCCATTTTCATCGCTATCCCTGTCGGATTTCTCGCTGCCAGCAACATGGTGCGCAACCCAGCGATTCGTTCGATTGCCCGCGGCGTCATCGTGGCGACTCGAGCAATTCCCGACCTGATTTTTGCAATGATCTTCGTTCGGGTGTACTCGATCGGCGTGCTACCAGGTGTGCTGGCGATTGGACTTCACTCGGTGGGAATGCTCGGAAAGCTCTTTGCTGACTCCATCGAAGAGGTGGATCGAGGGCCGCGCGAGGGTGTCCAGGCAGCGGGCGCCAGCCGATCTCAGGAGATTTTCACCGGGGTGCTTCCCCAACTCATCCCGTCATTCATCGCGATTGCGTTGTACCGACTCGACATCAACTTCCGGTCGTCGACGCTCCTTGGTCTTGTTGGCGCAGGCGGAATTGGTCTACAGATCCGTGCGTATCAGGGAAGCCTCCGGTACCCGGAGCTCCTCGGCGTCACCCTGCTCATCATTGTCTTGATCGTCGTTGTAGAGATCGTGTCAACGGGCGTGCGGTCGACAATTCTTGGACATCGCCGTTCCAAAGTCAGTCTCCTCGAACGGCTCCGGGGAGGGCCCTCTATAGAGTCATTTACTGCAGAACACGAACGCAACACCGTGGGCTTCCGCTCGACCGGGCTCACACCGCCATGGACTCGAGAGCGGTTCACCATGTACGCGTTCGCAGCGGTGTCCGCGGTCTTGCTGGTGTTGTCGTTCACCGTCACCGACATGTCGGTGACCGAACTGCTCGCCGGCCTTCCGGAACTGCCAAAAATTTTCGTCAAGTTGATCCCGACGTCGTTCGATTGGTGGCAATCGATGTTCGCCCGGCAGTTGCTCGAGACCGTGTTGATGGGCTTCGCAGCAACATTGCTTGCCTTGTTAGCGGCAGTCCCCACCGGCTTCCTCGCTGCCCGCAACGTTGCGCCGGCTCGTTGGATCTATGCGACAGCGCGTCTGTTCATTCTAGGCGTGCGGGCGCTGCCGGATCTGATAGTGGCTGTCATTTTTGTTGCGGCACTTGGCCTCGGCCCCAAACCAGGTGTTCTTGCATTGGCGATCGGTCTCTACGGGTTCGCCACCAAACTCTTCGCGGATTCCATCGAGGAGGTGAAGGAGGGACCACGTGACGGAATTCGGGCCACCGGTGCGGGTGGTCTTCAGGAGGCCTTCTCTGGCGTACTTCCGCAGGTGATGCCATCGCTCGTGAGTAACTCGTTGTACCTGCTCGATGTCTCGATACGGTCATCGACTGTTCTCGGAATCGTTGGTGGCGGAGGTATTGGCTTCGCCTTGTTGCAGGGCGCAAAATTGCTGAAGTGGGATCTCCTCGGAGGTCTATTGATCCTGGTCTTCGTGATCGTCTATGGAATCGAACTGCTGTCCGGTTGGGTTCGTCGACGGATTATCTAGAGCCACCTATGTCTCAGCAGAATAAACTCGCCGAGATGTTGTCTGAGGCGGCCCGCGCAGCGAGGCGCGCCTACCTGGAGGCGATCGACACAATGTCACTTGAGGAACGTCGACGCACGATCGGTCAGGGTGCTGATGGCACTGAGACGTTTCTTCTCGATGTGATTGTCGAGGAACCGGTGCTTGATGTCGTGGCCCGCCATGGTGTCAATGTGCTTTCTGAGGAGGTCGGATGGATCGATCGCGGTTCGGCGGTCACGGTCGTGGTCGACCCGGTCGATGGAACCGCCAACGCGGCTGCCGGCGTACCCATCGCCGCCTTTGCTGCCGCTGCGGTCGTCGATGACGTTATCGAAGCAGCTGAGGTGCTGTGGTTCGACACCGGTCGTGAGTGGGCGGTGTTGCGAGACGACGTCCGGCCGGTAACGGTGTCTGGTCGCCGGTCGCTTGAGGGCTCTGCAGTCTCACTGCTGCGACCTCGTCCGTCAACCGTTGCCGCATGGGGTCGCGTTGCCGAGAGAGCGTCTCGTGTCCGTGTTCTTGGATCGTCGGTAGTCGAAGCGTGTCTTGTCGCCGACGGTGCAATCGACCTGTTTTGTGATCCGGGTGGTGATGTGCATCGCATCGTCGATATCGCTGCAACCAAACTCTTGGTGGAACAGGCTGGTGGATGTGTCGTGGACCTGAACTCCCGTCCGTTCACGTTCGAACCGGACCTCCGACTCCGATGGAGTGGCGTGTTCGCAGCGACGCCCGAACTGGCCGACGACGCAATCGCAACAATTCGCAGCTGACCGGCGTCGAGGCCGACTTACCCTTTGGAGGCTCTCTATCGAAGTTGTCGCGTGGTAAACGAAGATGTACTCGGGCGCAACCGTCAGCTCAGGATTTCAAACTTCACGGTGCCGAAGCTGAGCAACGCTCAGAGGATGGTCTGAAATCTGCGGCCGAAAACACGACTGCCTCAACTTCGCCTTGCAGTCCTGCTGCGACCCTCGTCATACCGACGCCCCCAATGAGAGAGGGATGAGGTGGTTACGCAGCTGATTCTCCCAACTCACGCGAACATAGGCGGTTCCCCGTATTGAGGTGCTTTCAATACGCAGATCAAACTTTCGTTCGCGATCGGGGGCTGGTGACGCGGAGATCACCGTGATGGTGCATTCGAAGGGGTCGTCGGGAGAAGCCGTATATGAACTGCCTGAGCCAGTAAACGATGTGGTCGACGCCGCAACAGATGCTGTTGTCGTCGGGAGTGTCGTGGATGGTTGATCCTGCGCTTGGTCGAGGTCGTCGATTGTTGTCGTCGTTGAATCTGCTGGCAGCGATGTTGAGGTGTGTTGCTCAGCGACCGATGATGATGTTGTTGACGCTTGTGGTGTGGTGGTTGATGGTGAGACGAATGATTTTGGTGGGTTTGTGACGGTGTATCCGTGTGGGACGCGTCCTGATGCATCGAATTTGAACTTCACTAGTGGTCAGACGATTCCGAACTCGGTGATTGCGCCGGTGTCGTCGTCGGGTCAGGTGTGTTTCTATGTGTATGGAAAAGCTCACCTGCTGGCTGACGTCTCCGGATACTTCAGCGGATAGTCGTCGTTTCAATCAGGTCGGCCCTCGCCATAAGGTCCTTCGCTCAACTTGCGCCACACAGGCAGAAGTTGATCTTGGTGGTTGTCTGAGGCGATCAAACCGTCCCTTGATAGCAAGCACCTCTCGTTGTTTCGACCTTCGATTGTGGCTTCGGTATAGGCGTGCCTAACAGGGCAGAAGGTCGCGTTATGAGTCGCAGCGGCAGATGCCGCAGCCGATTACTACGTGACGGTGTGACAATTGCCACCAATGATTTCTTTTTGGTGGGTCGTCTTGTCTATGATTTTCCGGAACGCCTTTGGTCGTCCGTGACTAGAGGCCTTACAAGGGGGAGTACAGATTTCATGTCGCAGTTGTCTGTTCGTGACATCACGGTGAAGTTCGGGGGTATTACCGCTCTCGACTCTGCATCGTTCGATGTCGAGAAAGGCCAGATCTGTGGTTTGATCGGTCCCAATGGGGCCGGCAAGACGACGTTGTTCAACGTCGTGAGCCGCATTTATGACCCGACCGAAGGTTCGGTCGAATTTGAGGGTCAAGATCTTTTGGCTCTGCAAGCGCACGAGATTTGTGAGGTAGGTGCATATCGAACCTTCCAGAACTTGGCATTGTGGAAAGGCCTTACCGTCCTCGAAAACGTGATGGTCGGTGCTCACACCACAACGTCTGCCGGCTACTGGCGGTCGATGTTCAAGATCAACACGAAGAAGGAAGAATCCGACCTTCGTGAAAAGGCCTATGGCGTGCTTGCCGAACTCAACCTCGAAGATGTTGCGTTCCACCCAGCGGACGGCCTGCCTTTCGGTACGTTGAAGCGCATTGAAATTGCTCGTGCATTGATCGGTTCTCCAAAACTGTTGATGCTTGACGAGCCAGCATCAGGTCTCACCCATGCTGAAGTGGAAGAGCTCGGAAATGTGATCCGCGAGATTCGTGACCGCTACCAACTCACTGTGCTCCTCGTTGAGCACCACATGAAGATGGTCATGGCGCTGACAGAGAAGATCGTCGTACTTAACCTTGGTCGAAAGATCGCCGAAGGCACACCAGCAGAGGTTCGCGAGAATCCTGCAGTTGTCGAGGCCTACTTGGGGAGCAGCAAATAATGAGTAACCAAGTTCTTTCCTGTGAAAACGTGACAGCGTCCTACGGAGCAATCCAGGCGTTGCATGGTGTCAACCTCGAAGTAAACGAGGGTGAGATCGTGGTGGTGCTGGGCGCCAATGGTGCTGGCAAGACCACAACCCTTCGGGCAATCTGCAACATGGTTGCGACTGATGGCAAGGTCATGCTCAACGGTAATGACATTTCAAAGTCTGACACCGCTGACATCGTGAACGCTGGCGTTGCCCATGTCCCGCAGGGGCGTGGAACTTTCGCTGCGCTCACTGTGCTCGAAAATCTCGAGGTCGGCGCGTACACCCGCACCGACAATGAGGTTCGGTCAGACATTGAGATGTGGTTTGAGAAGTATCCGGTGCTCGGTGAGCGTCAAACGCAAGCCGCCGGTTCACTCTCTGGTGGTGAGCAGCAGATGCTTGCCGTTGCCCGCGCAGCAATGAGCCGGCCAACAATGATGTTGCTCGACGAGCCATCGCTCGGTTTGGCCCCGTTGATCATCGAGGATCTCTTCCAGACCTTCGCTCAACTCAACAAAGAGCAAGGCACGTCGATGTTGCTCGTTGAGCAAAATGCAAACCTGGCGCTCGAGATCGCCCACCGTGGCTATCTACTTGAGACCGGAGAAATTACAGGCTCGGGTTCCGCTGAGGAACTTCGTAATGACCCAGCGGTTCAGGCCGCGTATCTCGGAGCGTAAGGGGGACCGTAGATGCAACTTTTACTTCAACGTATCTTTGACGGGGTGAGCGATGGGGCCGTGTACGCCTCGATTGCGGTCGCTCTCGTCCTTATTTTCAAAGCCACCACCTTGATTAACTTTGCTCAGGGTGAAATGGCCATGTTCGGTGCATTCTTTGCCTACATTTTCGCAGTGCAGAGCGGCATCTTGGATTTCTTAGGAAACCAGTACCTCATCATTTGGGTAGCCGCTCTCATTGCGATGGTGCTGTCTTCAGTTGTTGGCATCACGATTGAGCGAACGCTCACGAGGCCGTTTGACCCGGAAGACCACCTACCTGTTGTGTTGATCACACTCGGTTTGTTCCTTGGTATCAACGCAATTGCGGGAATTATCTGGAACTACCAGGCACGAGTGATGCCAGCCATGTTCCCGAATGGTTCAGATGACAAGGTCGTCATCTTCGGTGCCCGGTTGTTCTATGACACCATCGGTACAGTCGTGACGCTTGGAATAGTCCTCTACATCTTGTTCCTCATTTTGAATAAGACGAAGATGGGCCTCGCATTCCGTGCGGTGTCGGCAAACGTTGAGTCAGCCCGACTCGTCGGAGTTCGTACCGGTCGAGTGCTGAGCTTCGGTTGGGCGCTCGCTTCAGCATTTGGTGCCCTCGGTGCGGTCATCGTTGCGCCTCGCATCACCTTGCAGCCGAGCATGATGGCCGCAATCGTCATCTACGCCTTCGCGGCAGCGGCCGTCGGTGGTCTTGACTCTGTTGGCGGGGCTGCCTTGGGCGGCTTGATCGTGGGCCTTACCAAGTCACTCGGTAATGGGTACCTCGGTTCATGGCATTTCGGCCTTGAGCATCCGCCACTTGAGTTCTTGCCAGCAACTCCGTTGTTGATCCCAGTGCTCATTCTGTTGGCAGTGCTGTGGTTCAAACCCAGCGGTCTATTTGGTACGAAGCGGATTGAAAGGGTCTGATCATGTTTCCAATTGTTGTAGAGCGCGGTAGCTCAAAGCACCGCACACACATGATGATTCTGATGGCGATTATTCTCGTTATCTTGATTGCGGTGGCATTCATCCTGCCCGAATATCAGGTAGGGCGTGTCAACCGAATGTGGGCAATGGCGATTGCGATCATGGGCCTGAACCTCGTTCTTGGTTACGGAGGTCTATTCGCTCTTGGGCATAGTGCCTTCATCGGGCTCGGTGCCTTTGTGACCGCGTGGCTGGTGCAAGACCTTCGTTTCGACTACTGGATGGTAATCCCGTTCTCGATGGCGGCATGTTTCGCTTTCGGCTCGCTGCTGGCGTTACCGGCGCTGCGAATTAAGGGGCTTTACTTGGTGGTCATCACGATTGCGGTAGCGGTGGTGTTCCCGTCCCTTGCGAAGATTGAAACTTTTGGCATTGCTGAAAAGACCGGTGGAGCTAACGGTCGCATCATTGATGAGAAGGTCATTCCAACGGGCTTCGGAAAGGCTCTTGGGTTCACCGAGACTGAACCGGCCCGGTACCGATACTTCCTCATCGTTGCAATGGTTATCATTGTGACGCTCGCAGTGCGCAACCTTCTCAGCAGCCGCGCAGGGCGTGCAATCATCGCAATTCGCGATAACGAGACGGGTGCTGCGGTGAGTGGTGTCAATATCGTTCGTCAGAAGGTATTCACGTTTGGAACCTCGGCCGCAATGTGCGGGCTCTCAGGAACGATCCTCGCACTCGATAAGGGGTTCGTTGCTGAGCAGGACTTCTTGTTCCCGCTTGCCGTCGAAATGCTGGTCGGCCTCGTCATCGGAGGTGTTGCAACGCTCGGAGGCGCCTTTATTGGTGCGTTCGTGATCGTGTTCGTGAAGGAGTTCTCGAAGAATATAAATATCGACTTTGGGCTCTTCGTCCTTGATGGTAAAGGCCCCTTCTCAGCATTGATTTTCGGTGTGATTCTGGTGATCGTGACGTTCTTCATGCCACGAGGCATCGTTGGATCGTTGAAGCCAACCTTTATGCAGAAGGTGTACCGCATTGACCCGAAGGCACCTGCATTGCCAGAAAACCTGACACGTCTGTCGTGACGGGTTCCTGAACCGCTATTCCGATAACGTCAGATTTCAATAACAAAGTCGCTGAGTCGTCCCGGCTCATCGAACAAAACAAAAAGGGGAGATACATGAGAAGGATGAAGAAGAACTTCGCCGCTCTCGCCGTGGTTGCAATGGTGGCCGCTGCGTGTGGTGGAGACGACGCTTCCGACGCTCCAGCAGAGGAGCCAGCAGCGGAAGAGTCTGCTGAAGAGTCTGCTGAAGAAGAAGCTGCTGAAGAGCCAGCCGAAGAGACTGGTGGCGCAGCAAGCGAAGAAGAAACAGCAGAGGCTGTGGAAGAAGCCATGTCGGACGACGGAGACGACGCAGAAGAAGCAGATGCTCTTCCAACCACTCTCGAAGGTTGGCAAGAACTGTGGGAATCTGAGCGTGCCGCTGTTGTAGCCGCAGCAGAAGCTGAGGGCTGGGGGCTTGGAGACGACGGTATCCTCGTCGGACCTGCAGGTTTCACCATTGACACCAACGAGTGCCCAGAAGGCTGGAACAACGACGAAGGTCTTGATGACGGTGTGATCACCATTGGTGTTACCACGGCCGCATCAGGTTCTCTCGCTGTCTACGGCAACATCTACACCGGTCTCGGTGCGTACTTCGACATGATCAACGACCAGGGCGGTATCGGTGGATACACCTTTGAGGTCATTGTGAAGGACGACGAATACGTTGCTGCAAAGACTATTGAGGCATGGAGCGAGTTCTTCCAGAACCAGAAGCCACTTGTTGGCCACACGCTCGGTTCACCTAACACCTTCTCGGTGCAGCCTGAATTCAACAATCAGTGTGTTCCGCAGGTGATGGTTGCGACCGGCCACCAGGCTTGGGGCGACCCTGTAAACCACCCATGGACCACTGGCTACCAGCTCAGCTACGCATCAGAGGCTCTCCTCTGGGGTACGTGGATTGAGAAGAACACCGAACCAGGTGTTGTCGTTGCCGGTCTCGTCATGGATAACGACTTCGGTCTCGCTTACGAGCAAGGGTTCAAAGACTTCGCCGAAAAGAGCGACCACATCGAAGAGTTCGTCATCGTTCGTCATGACCCTGCGGCAGCAACATTGACCAACGAGGTCACCACGCTTGCAGCTTCGAACCCTGATGTCTTCATTTCGATGACCGCTGGTAACCCTTGCGTGTTGGCAATCCAAGAAGCTGGTCGTTCCGGCATCATCGAGAACGCACAGGCGGTCTTCACGCCATCAGTGTGTAAGTCAATTGCGGCCTACATGGACCCAGCAGGTGACGATGCAGACGGCTGGTACATCGTTGGTGGTGGCATCAAGGACACCACTGATGCTGGCTACGCAGATGACCTCTGGATCTCATACGCCAACGAGAAGTTGGACGAGTACGGTGGCGACTCCTCGATTTCACTTCAGGGTGAAGGCTTCGCAAACCGTGGCATCGTGTGGGAGCAAATCCTCCGCATTGCAGCAGAGCTTGAAGGCGGAATCAACCGCACCAACATCATGCTTGCTCAGCGTGGACTCCTGAACTTCACGCACCCAGCACTGCTTGATGGCATCAAGATGAACATGAACGGAAATTCCGACGCTTACTACGTCGAAGGTTCCGACATTTCACAGTACAGCCTGGCAGATCGGACTTGGGTCCAGCAGGGTAAGACGATTGACCTCAGTGGTCTTTCGCCAAACTGCGCCTGGGTTTCCGGCGAGGGTTGCTGAGTAATTACTCTTAGCAAGTAATCACTTCAGGTGGTGCCGGTGGGTGAAAACCCACCGGCACTACTTTTGTATCGGCGGGGATTTTGTGACACTTCTCATTCAGCGGATATTGGACGGACTCTTTAACGGATCGATTTACGCGGCTCTCGCCGTTGCGATCGCAATCAGCCACCGCGCAACCGGGCGAGTCAACCTCGCGCAAGGAGAGATCGGACTCTTCGGTGGCTATGTCGCTCTTGCAATGGCTTCACCAGCGGCATCATTCGTTGCGGGTGCGGCATTGTTCTCCAACCTGCCAGGACACCCGTTTAACTTGTGGGTCGCAATGCTCTTGGCGTTGATTGTTGCAGCGGTGTTGGCTGTTGCGTTGCAGTGGGTGGTGATGCGTGATTTCGATGAATCAACTCCGCAACGTGCGCTCAATCGCTCAATTGCACTTCTTATTTGTGTCAGTGCGGTGATCTCCAGCCAATGGGGAGGAAGAGCGCGGATGTTTGGCGAACTCTTCCCATCAGAATCAGCTGATTTCGTGAGCATCTTCGGTGCTCGACTTCGGTACACAACGATTGGTGCGTGGGTTGTTGTGCTCATCGCTTGCGGCTTCGTGACATTGTTTCTGTCGAAGACCAAGGCGGGCCTCTCGTTTCGAGCCCTTACCGACAACCGAGGGAGCTCGGTGCTTGTTGGAATTCAACCAAAGAAGTTCATGGCGATTGGCTGGGGGATTTCCGGTGCACTCGCCGCTCTTGCTGCCAGCCTTGCGGCATCGATGTCACTACTCGATTCCTCGCTCATGTTTCGAACGTTGATCTATGCCCTTGCAGCGGTGACCCTTGGAGGCTTTGATTCGCTTCGAGGAGCCGTGGTTGGAGGAATCATTGTTGCGCAAGCCCAAACGCTCATTCCTGGCTACCTTGGCCTGCCGAGTGAGATGTCAATCGTTGCCGCACTCATTGTGTTGATCGCTGTTTTGGTCTTTCGTCCGTGGGGCCTTTTCGGTCAGCGCCCGGTGGAGCGGGTATGAGCCGGAAAGGCGCACGCGTTCTGCTGGGTGTTCTCGTCGTAGTTGCGATCCTCGTATTGCCTCTGCTTCTCACACAGAATGATCTCAGAAACTTCGCCCGCTTCCTCGCTCTTGTACTAGCAGTGCTCGGAGTAAATGTGGCGCTGGGTGCCGGAGGAATTGTCAGTCTTGGACAATCGGTCTTCGTCGGCGTAGGAGCATTCGCTCTCGTTTCATTTAGCGACGATTTCGGGTTACCAATTCTTGTGGCGTTGCCGTTGGCGGCATTGTTCACCGGCGGGGTCGGCGTCCTCCTCGGCTTTCCATCGCTTCGCGTTCGAGACTCGCAATTTGCACTCGTGTCATTTGGGTACGCAATCGCGTTCCCGCCCTTTGCCAGATGGTGTCGTTCGATTACCGGAGGCCCGAGCGGACGAAACCTCGAACGAGAACTTCTTCCGCCGTCATGGCTGCCGATTGAAGATCTCGTGTATCGCTATCTCATCACGATGTTCGTCATCGTGCTTTGCATGGTGATCGCAGCGAATTTCTTGCAGAGCCGGTGGGGAAGAGCAACAAAGGCTCAACGCGATAATTCGCTTGCTGCAGCAACTTTTGGAGTCCCGATCGCTCGCACACGGTCAGCAGCGCTCGGACTGTCTGCCGCGCTGTCAGGTGTGTCTGGCGCCCTCGGCGTCATCTTGTTTCCCTTTGTGCAAGCCAACGACTTTGACGTTTTTATGGCGCTTCGGCTCTATGCCGCAGCGGTCATCGGTGGTCTGTCATCGGCAGTTGGGGCTCTGTGGGGTGTCTTGAGTCTGTGGTTGTTCCCGCTCATCGGAGAAACCATCGGCATCGGGGGAGGAGCAAACTTCATTTTCGGCCTCAGTGTGCTCATCCTCTCGTACTCCCAGATCGATGGGGTCGTCGGCGCACTTAGAGCACTTGATGCCGCAATGAGTCGGCGCCGGCAGCGCGGCGCCGCGCAACGTTCACCACAGTGATGAACGCCCTATCAGTTTGACACTTGCGATGCGTGCCAGGCATAGGCACTTCGAATGATGTCGTCGAGGGTGAGTTTGGAGGTCCAGCCAAGAACACGCTCAGCGGCAGAAGGGTCAGCGAAGACAACCGCAGGGTCACCAACCCGCCGTGCGACAATGTCGTGAGGAACCTCACGCCCAGCTTCTACCGCCGTACGGTGCAGGATGTCGAGCACCGATGACCCAACACCTGTGCCGAGGTTCACGGCGGTGCTATCACCATCAGCGGCAAGATAGTCAAGGGCAGCAACATGAGCACGAGCAAGGTCTTCAACGTGGATGTAGTCGCGAATGCCAGTGCCATCAGGCGTGGGGTAGTCGTTCCCAAACACTTGCACCGGGCCTGAAACACCAAGAACGGCCTTCATGACAAGGGGTACGAGATTCGTCGTCACTGACCAGTTTTCGCCGATAACTCCATCGAGACTCGCTCCGGCGGCGTTGAAATAGCGGAGGCTCACCGAGCGAAGCCCGTGAGTTTCGCCGTACCACGAGAGCACACGCTCCATCGTTGCTTTTGACTCGGCGTACACATTCTCCGGACGGATCTCCGCGCGTTCAGTAATCGGAGTCATCTCAGGGTTCCCGTAGACAGATGCAGAAGATGAAAAGACCATCTGCTGCACCCCTGCGGCGAGAGCAGCCTCCGCCAGATGAACAGTGCCCGCAACATTGTTGTGCCAGTACATCCCAGGTGACGAGATTGACTCACCGACACTCTTGTAGGCAGCGAAATGAACAATGGTGGAGACCTCGTGATCACGGCAGACCTTGGTCACCAGCGCTTCATCAGCAATCGAGCCAACCACAAGTTCTGCGCCAAGCAGCGAACGCTCGTCCGCTCGCTCAAGAGAATCGAGCACAACGACGTCTCGACCAAGGTCACGGAGAAGCCGCACGGTGTGAGACCCGATATACCCAGCGCCTCCGGTGACAAGAATCGTCATGCACGCAAACTACCGCCCCGAGGTATCTGCGCAAAGCAACCATCGATGTCGGCATACTGTGGAGGGCGCCGTCAAAGGAAGGAGCACGCATGTGGAATAACAAGACGATTGCCGTCGTGCTTCCGACATATAACGAGCATCTTTCGATCGCTGAATGCATCACACGTTTTGAAGCGCTCGGCATTGTTGACCATGTCATCGTCGTGAACAACAATGCCCATCCCGACACGTCGCCAGCCGTTGCCGCCACTGGAGCTATCGAGGTTTTCGAAGCAGAGCAGGGATATGGCGCCGCAATTCAACGCGGGCTTAACGAAGCGCTCGCGCTTGGCGTTGACCTCATTTCGATCTGTGAGCCTGATGGCACGTTCGACCCCGAAGACCTACTGAAACTTCTGCCCTACACCAACGATGTTGAGGTGGTGTTTGGCTCTCGAACCATTCAGGAGTTCATTCTCTCGGGAGCCAACATGGGTACATTCCTTAAATGGGGCAATTGGGCGGTAGCGAAAATTGTTGAGGTTCTCTTCAACACCATTTACCTCTCAGATGTCGGATGCACATTCCGGATCATGTCACGATCTGCCGTCGAACAGATCCAGCCCAGTTTCGAACGCAAAGGTTCAGCGTTCGGTTTCGAGATGATGCTGCACGTCATTTCTCAGCGAATCTCATTTGTGCAGTTACCGCTGAACTACAACCCGAGGGTTGGCAAAAGTTCGGTGACCGGTAGCACATGGAAAACATTCGTTCTAGGAATGGAAATGTTCTCCATGTGTTTCACCTATCGGGCTCGAAGGTCACGCATCTGACCTGTCCATCTTTGGCAGGTTGAGCGCAGTAATCTCGGAGCGTGCGCATTCTCAAAGCAATCTTCCGACGCCTCGCCGGCTCGGACGTTCGGGCCCTGCGAGCTGAAGTGGCCGAACTGAAAGCCACAAACGCGCAAATTGCCGAAGTCGTGATGAACCTCAACCATGACATTCGTTCAGGAAGTGAGTCGTCACTTCCATTATTCCTTGGTTACCTCGACCGCCTTCGTCTCGATGCTGACACAGCCGTTGCCGCCGCAGAGACCATTGAACGCCAGCTCGCTGAAATGCGTGAGCTCTCCGAGCGACGACCGGAAGGATGAGTGGCGACCTGGCCGTCGCTGCACTTGTCGACGGTCGTGTAATCGATCACCCGACAGCGGGAGAAAGAGGAGTTGGTCGTTACACGATCGGCTTTGTGCGCGCGATGATGTCGGCTGGAATCGACACTACGGTGCTGTGCTCAACTCGACGGCAGCGTGATCGATGGCGAGACGCAATACCTGAAGTTGCGGTCAAAGAACTTTCACGGGATGCAATTGACGCTTCGAGAGATCACGAACCATGGTTCATCTGCACTCAATTGATGTTGCATCCGGTGCCGCTCGATGTGATTCCGAGCATCGTGACGGAAGCCGACCTGCGAGTAGCGGCCATCGTGCACGATGTCATTCCTCAGCGGTTTCCAGAGCGGTATCTCACCAATGACCATGCTCGGGTGCAGACCCGATTGCGAACGCTCACCTGTCGATCGATCGATCGCTTTTGTGCCAACTCAACGTTTACTGCCGACACGTCAGCAGTCGAACTTGGCGTAGAGCGTTCACGCATCGATGTTGTCGGCGCAGTGGTGGAACCGCAGTTTCAAGCTGCCTCGTCGACCACCTTGACGGCAGGTGTGAGTTCAACCTCGTCGCGCCGAGGCGTCGTAGCAGTGACCGGTGCTGATCAACGAAAGAATACTGAACGACTCATCACTGCATGGTCGAGGCTCCCTGAAGCCACAAGGCGCAGCGCCGAACTTGTGGTCGCCTGTGCAGCACCACAACCCACCCTTGATCACTGGCATCATCTTGCGGTGCATCAAGGTGTCGGAAGCGACATCAGGTTCACGGGAGAGGTCACCGATGATGAACTTGTTGCGTTGATGCAACAGGCGGTGCTAGGTGTTATGCCATCGCTTGAAGAGGGCTTCGGCCTGCCGATCGCA
>CALCBR010000040.1:0-10777 GCA_937897105.1 uncultured Acidimicrobiaceae bacterium
CCAAGAAACAGCTGCTTCAAGACTTTCGTGGATCACGTGGAATGAAACCATCTGCGGCGACGGCACTCCGAGTAGTGAGGAGAATCCTCGCTGCTACTGGGACATTGAGTTGGAAGAAGATCGATGAGCAAAACGAGGTATCTGCTGGCAGTGTGGTTGCGGGAGCACGAGTGAATAAACGCTCCGCTGACAAAGGACCAAGCGGAATATCGTTGTGGGTCTTTCGAGATTTTCTATTGACGAATCTCTGAGAGTGCCCACTGTTTGATTGAGAGCACAGTAAGGACCCCACATTCATGCAAGGAATTCAGTTGTACCTCGTCGTAGGAGCGGCGATTGCAAGCGCCCTAGTCGGTGGCGTGTTCTACGCTTTCTCCTCGTTTGTGATGGCAGCTCTTCAGCGTCTCGAGCCCAAGGACGGGATGACCGCAATGCACGCGATCAACATCACTGCTGTTCAGCCTGGCCTCATGGTGCCCTTTTTTGGGACCACGTTGGCCCACATCGCGGTGGCGATCACGGCAATCAGCAATTGGGAAAACAGGGTCTCGGCCTGGCTGTTGGTTGGGTCGTTAAGTTACGTCCTCGGCACCTTTGCTCTGACCGCGGTATACCACGTTCCACGAAACAACGCCCTTGCCGATACCGCTATCGATGATCCGAATGCCCCCCATGTTTGGCACCGATACCTTCTTGAATGGACCAGAGGAAATCACCTCAGGGCGGCAGCGTCGATGGTGGCGGCGACTGCCCTGACGATTGCAATCGTCAGCCGCTAACGATCTGGGCATTTAGGGCTCACCACCTTTTCCTCATCATTTACGTTTTCTTTGGACGTCGGATGACGTTTTGCGGCACGCGCCAGCCGATCGGTGGTTCGTTTTGTCCCGACGGGTATTGGCATCGTCTGCAGAAGGAGTCATGGCTTAGGCTGTCGTTATGGTCCCCGCAAATCTTTCTTTTGAAGTCGGCGACCATAGGCAGTTGGCGAGTTGTGAACTCAGTTGAGACCCGAGTACTTGACGAAAAGATGGCTTGGCGGACCTTGCTACTAAGCGGTCTTGCGGTATTTGCCACGTTTCTCGACACATCAATTTTGTTCGTTGCCTTCCCGGACATCGTGCGCTCATTCCCGTCGGCAGAATCGACTCAACTGTCATGGGTCATTAACGCCTACACGATTGCATTTGCGGCTCTTGTCGTGCCATCGGGCAAGATTGCAGACCGAGTCGGTCACAAACGATCATTTCTGTCGGGTTCGTTTCTCTTCACCTCTGCCTCGTTACTGTGCGCTGCAGCTCAATCTCCATTCGTCTTGATCTTGTTTCGAGTTATGCAGGGTGTGGGTGCCGCTGTCCTGATTCCAAGTTCGCTTGCCCTCGTCATTCGCGCGTTTCCAAGAGAAAAGCTTCCGGTGGCTGTCGCGATCTGGGGAGGAATCGGCGGTGTGGCCGGAGCCCTCGGGCCTTCACTGGGAGCGGTTCTAGTTGATGCTGCAAACTGGCGGTGGGTATTCCTCGTGAACTTGCCTGTTGGCTTGATCACCATCTGGGGTGGACGGATAATTCTTCGTGAATCTCGTGACGAGACCATGAAGATTCCTTCATTGAGTGGAGTGGTCCTGTTCGCAGGGTCGGCGGCGATGCTGTCGCTCGGCGTTGTACAGAGCGAAGACTGGGGCTGGGCAGATAACCGCACCCTTACATCGCTGATAGTTGGTGGTGTGTTATTGACGGTGTTTTGGTTTCATCAGCGTCGTAGCGAGAGGCCTGCCCTTGATCTCGATCTTTTTGGAATCCGGAATGTTGCGTGGGCGAATCTTGCGATGTTTGTCTATGGGGGCGCCTTCGCAGCGATGTTTTTTGGTTCGGTGCTGTTCCTCACCGATGTGTGGGGGTGGTCGATAACCGCTGCCGGATTCGGTGTCGCTCCTGGTCCGTCATTGGTGGCACTTCTCGCACCGAGAGCAGGAAAGCTTGCGGCGGTTGTAGGGCAGCGCCCGCTGCTAGTTGCGGGAGGCCTGCTTTTTGCGGCATCGGGCCTGCTCCGAGTTGTGATGCTTGGTGCTGAACCGAACTATCTCGTCGATTACTTGCCCTCTATGTTGCTCACCGCTCTCGGCGTCGCATTATTGATTCCACAGCTGTCAAGCACCATCGCTCAAGCGCTTCCGCAGAACCGGGTTGGTGTGGGCTCGGGGCTCAATCAAGCAGTCCGACAGTTTGGGGCCACCTTTGGCGTTGCTCTTACCGTGGCGTTCCTCAGTGGCGAGATAGTCGACGCTGCAGAAGTTATTGCCCGATTTGACCGAATTTGGTGGCTGATTGTCGTCGGAGGACTCCTCTCGGCTGCAGCCTCGCTACCGCTTCAAACCGGGAGCGCTGGTGCGAGAAGTGCTGAACAAAGCTAAGGCAAAAGCAGCTCTGTTAGACCCCCGTCAGTCTCGGACGAGGCCCAAGAAGTCGCTCGTGCAACGCTGCTCTTAACCAGTTGATGAGTGTCTGGTAAAGCCCAGTCAGTAATCAAGTTCGCAAGAAAGATCCCACTCAGGTAGCGGATCCTTAAAATGCGCCCACTTCTTCGGACCCTTCTCAAATTCCCGACCGGTTACGACGCAAGAATCAAGACGGGCCCGAATTGCGGCCTCGTCCATATCGACCCCGATAAACACAATCTCGGTCTGACGGTCACCGACGATTGGGTCCCAGCGCTCGTCAAAACTAGCGCGATCCTCATCGGTCTCGAATTCCCATTCAGATTCAGGCGAGGCGGCGTACCAAGGTGCGAGAGGTTCGAGCATTACGGAGAGTCCTGCCTGGCTCCACATAGCCTGGATATCGGGGCGGGTAGCGAGCCAGAAAAAGCCTTTGCTTCGAAGGACGCCAGGCCAGACCTTGTCTAATTCCTGAGCAAGTCGCTTTGGATGGAAGGGCCACCGATGCCGGTACACGAACGAGGTGATGCCGTACTCATCGGTCTCTGGAGTGTTATCACCATTAAGTGCCTGCACCCAACCAGGTGCCATCGATGCCTCTTCCTCGTCAAACAAGCCGGTGTCGAGCACCTCCTCAAGCGGCACTTCGCCCCGCTCGGCGACAATCACTCGAGCACGCGGATTGAGTTGGCGCGCAAGCGCAATGACACGCTCAAGATGCTCAACGCTGACGAGGTCAGGCTTTGAAACGACGAGTACGTCGGCGAACTCGATCTGATCAATGAGTAGATCGCTTACCGAACGGTCATCCTCGTCGTCTCGCCCGACCCCGAGGTCAGCTAATTCCTCAAGAACCTCAAACCGATCGAGAATCGTTGAGGCGTCTACAACGCTTACCATCGTGTCCAAGCGGGCGAGAGAAGACAGGCTGTGACCGTCGATGTCTTCGAAGAGGAATGTTGCTGCAACAGGCATCGGTTCGCTGATCCCAGTTGACTCAATTAGTAGGTAGTCGAAGCGGTTTTGACGGGCAAGTTCGGCAACCTCGATGAGTAGGTCTTCACGCAGGGTGCAGCAGATGCATCCATTTGACATTTCGACCAGTCGCTCTTCGGTTCGATCGAGCGCAGCTCCCTCGGCAACGAGGGAGGCGTCGATGTTAACTTCGCTCATGTCATTGACGATGACAGCAACTCGGCGCCCTTCTCTGTTGGCAAGGACTTGATTGAGTAGCGTGGTTTTTCCGGCCCCAAGGAAGCCCGAGAGGACAGTTACCGGCAGGCGACTAGACATGATCGAAACCAGCGAACGTCATGTGAACGCACAACACAGAGTTCATTTTGTTTCACTCTTTGGAGTGCGCTGGCCATACCTGCGGTTGAATCGCTCGACCCGACCGGCAGAGTCAACAATTTTCATTGTGCCGGTGTAGAAGGGATGGCTGTAACTGGAGACGTCGAGGATCACATGCGGGTACTCTTGGCCGTCGACTTCGATTGTGCGGTCAGACTTGATCGTTGACCTCGTGATCCACGAGTCGCCGGTCGACGTATCTTCGAACATGACATAGCGGTAGTCGGGGTGGATACCGGGTTTCATTAGCGCTCCTCCTTGAATTCGACATGGCGGCGGACAACAGGGTCGTATTTCATGAGGGTCAGCCGCTCGCGAGTATTGATCTTGTTCTTCTTTGTGACGTAGGTATAACCGGTGCCAGCGGTGCTTTTTAGCTTGATGATCGGGCGCCGATCTTTGCTCGCTTTTGCCATGATCTCCCCTCAGACCTTGTAACCGTTTTCGCGGATCGTGGCGACAACTGATTCAATGCCCCGGCGGTCGACCGTTTTGATGGCTCGGGCTGACAAGGTCAGTCGCACGTACCGTTTCTCGCTGGGGAGCCAGAATCGCTTCTTTTGAATGTTCGGGTTAAATCTGCGGTTCGTCCGCCGGTGGGAATGTGAGACGGACTTTCCAAATGCAGGCCCGGTACCAAAAAGCTGACATTTCTGTGACATGAGGTCATGATAGCAAGAATAAGAATCATTCTTACTATGATGACAGTGTGTCCGTCCCGATAACTGTGTTGGTTAGTCCTCGTCCGAAGGAAGTCCTCGATGTGCCGTTTTGGGCCGAAGGTGCAACGTTCATCTTCGATCAGACAACTGCAATGGCGGTAGCGGAGGGGAATGCCCTTTCTGACGTCCGTGTCTATGCATCTGAGCCAGAGGTCTTCTTTCGAAATAGAGACTGTCAGTGCTGCGCTATCCGGGAGGATTTGGTTTGCTCGGTTGTTCGCGCGACGCGCCGTGCGCAAGTTCCGAATGAGATTGTGATTTTTCTCGACCCGACCCGCTGTGACGTTCTGGTTGCCATTTCGACAATTCTCTCCTCCGTCGAAATCACTCGACGCAGTTCGCTTGACTCCGTTCTTGTTCACGTCGACGCAGCCGAGCTTGCAACCCGCCTCACTACAGGTAGTGAAGTTATTGATGACTCGTTACTTCCGGCTATTGCGGTGGCCGATCGATTCATCCTCGGAAACTGCGACAATGTGCTCCCTCATATTGAGCAGCACATTCGTGCCGAACTCATGGGCCGTTCCGGTTTTGCGAAAGAGGTCCTTGGAGCCGGAGAGCGGTGCGGCGATGGAGGTCGGCTGCAGGCATGGCATGTTGCCCCAGAGGTCCGTTCGGTTGAAGCCGATCATCCAGGTGGACTGTCGACAGTCGTGTTGCGAGCAGACCAACCACTTGACGAGGATGCGATTAACGAGTGGTTCGATTGGATGATTGCAAGTCACGCAAGTCGGCTCTTCCGCCTTCAGGGCACGGTGAGCGTTCAGGGCAACAAAGAACGAACGTGCTGCCACGGGGTGCTGTCGTTTGCAGGAAGCCACGCAGAAAGCACGGAATCCGTTACTTGCTCGTCTGAAAGTGTGATCGCTATCTCCGGTGTTGGTCTCGACGGCGATGAGCTGATGTCGAGCTTTGCAGAGACCATCGCATCGTGAGCATCCTCTCTGAGATCAAACTCGGTGAGCGGCATCAGTTCGCCGATGCTGTACGGCAGGTTGCATGGTCGCCGAGCGGAAAACTGCTCGCACTGACTGCTGATGGCATGTTGTTCGGTCTCAAGGACCATCCGGTTGGTCCGGTCGCTTCAGACCCCGTTGATGTGTGCTGGCTCTCTTGCGATCAGGTTGTGGTAGTCGATGGTGTGGTGGGCGCTGCAGTCATAGGAATGGATTCAATCGACTACCTTCCAGTACCCGGCCCGATAAGCGCGCAGGCGACGGAGGTCCCAACCAATGAGGTGGAGTCCGATGATGGCTACTGCGTTCTCGCAGGTGCTGGTGGTCTCAGCGTGCTACGTCGGGGTGAGTCTCATGCCATCGAAAATTCGGCTATCCCTACCGGGGCTATCAGGGCGGCGATTCATCTTGGTGGACCAGCTTGGCTCGGAGCCGGAGTAAATGGCTTAGTCGTAGTCGACGTCGATCAATTGTGCGTCAGCGACAGACTTGAGATCCCCAGCGTGGTATCGATAGCTGCTGCGGCAGGTGCTCGTCGCATCGCAGCGGCAGACTCGACAGGCTCAATTCATGTGCGCCACCTTTCAGACCTGAAAGGTGGCTTTGAGTTGACCGGTTACCCGGATGCTGTTCGTTACCTTGGAATGTCGCCGGTCGGTGATTTCGTCCTAGCGGGTTCAGATGATGAACTCAGTTGGTGGCATATCGACGATGAAGGGGTCATCAGCGGCGCGCCGGAATGCAGTATCGGGCACGACACCCCGATTACCTGCTGTGACGTTGGAGCAACGGGATTTGTTGCAACTGGCGACGCCGACGGTCTCGTAAGGCTTTGGTCGCCCGACCTGAGGGATATTCCGGTCAGTTCTATGCATTTGGACAGTGAGGTAACCGTCCTTAGATGGAGTGTGGATGGAGAGCGGCTCGCAATGGGCACAACAACTGGTGGTCTCGTCATTGCTGACGTAGTGTCGGGAGAGTTGGTGTAACCGTGACGCAAATATCAACCGAGCAGGCTGAGAACATCGATGAGGCAGTCGCTGCTCGCAATCGACTCACAGCCGCTCTTCTCGTTGAAGATCCGACTCCAGGATTTTGGACGATGGTCGAAGACGGCTTCTTTGCGCGGTGGATTCCTGAAGTCATCGAAATGCAGATGGAACAGGACCCGATTCATCACCACAAAGATGTGCTTGCTCATACCTTCGCGGTCACAAAGTCGAGTCCGCCCGAGTTGAGAGTGAGATTCGCCGCGTTGATGCACGACATTGGAAAGCCGGCAACGAGGCGGTTTGGGCCTGGTGGTGTGACGTTCCGCCATCATGAGGCCGTGGGAGCTCGGATTACCCTTCAACGACTTTCAGAGATGGGTTTTGACGACCTTCTTACCGAACAGGTGGCAAAACTTGTGGGGCTAAGCGGTCGATTCAAGGGCTTTGGTGACAGTTGGACGGACAGCGCAGTTCGTCGGTACGCCGTCGATGCCGGTGAATTGCTTGGCGATCTAAATCTTTTGGTTCGGGCCGACTGCACAACCCGAAATCGGCAGAAGGTGAAGGCGATCCAAGCGAAGGTGGATCGTCTCGAACAAAGAATTCGAGAGCTTGCCCGTTCAGATGCGGAGGCTCGTAGAAGGCCGGTATTGAGCGGCGCTGAAATAATGGAGATCCTCAATATCCCGCCCGGCCCCTCGGTCGGTGCCGCAATTGAAATGTTGCTTTCCGGTGTTCATTCTGGCGATAAAGACGCAGCGGAATCGCTTCTTCGCTCGTGGTGGTCGGAACGAAAAACGGCGGGCCACAATGCGTGATGCTGAAGTTTGCGTTGTTGGAGCGGGGCCGCACGCGCTTACGGTTGTCTCGCATTTACTAACGGCAAGACCCACACTTAAGGATGGAATCGTCGTCGTTGACCCGAGTGGGCAGTGGCTTCGCACCTGGCGTGAACAGTTTGGCCGGCTCGAAATCGGAGTCTTGCGTTCACCGATGGTCCACCATCCTGATGTTTGGCCAGGGTCTCTTGCACGGTTCACGAGTGATCATGCTCTAAAGCGATCACATTTGCCCTACGACCCACCGCTGACGTCGGTATTTGATTCGTTTTGCTCGGCGTTAGTTGATCAGTTACAGCTTGACTCGATGTTGTGCGCTGCAAGCGTCGGGGAAATTCAGACTGAACGCCATGGCTACCGGGTCACGACCTCGTCGGGCTCGTTTCATGCTCGACAGGTTGTATGGGCAGGAAACACTTCGCAACCGATTGTTCCAGAACCGCTTACTAAGTCACTCGGTACAGCCTCTATCCAGCATTCTTCAACGATTGATTTACGAAATATTCGGTCTCTCGATGGTGAACACATCGTGGTAGTCGGCGGAGGTTTGACTGCGGGCCATCTGGTTCTTGGCGCCCTCAAGAGATCGGCTCGAGTGACGCTGGCGACGCGCCGCCCAATTGTAGAACGCAACTTCGATGTGGAGCCCGGGTGGTTGGGCCCTCGCTTCTTGGAAGGTTTTGATCGTCAACGGAATCCTGAACGTCGTCTCCATATGGTGCTGTCGGCACGGGGTGGTGGGAGCATGCCTGGATGGATGTGTCAAAGACTGGAATCGGAGATCGATGCCGGCCGTCTCGCGCATGTTGTGGGTTCGATCGAGTCTGGAAGCCATTCTGACACAGGGCCTTTGGAGCTCTGCGTTTCAGGTCAGCTATTGGAAGCCGACCGTTGTTGGCTCGCAACTGGAACCCGCCCTCACTTCTGCGCTGACGCCGCACTCGCACCTCACGTGAATCGACAGGTTGATGGTATTCCGGTGCTCCGACAAGACCTCCGCCTCGGACGCCGGTCGATGTATCTGACAGGGCGCCTCGCAGCGATTGAGTTGGGCCCAGCGGCAGGCAACCTCTGGGGTGCACGAGTGGCGGCACTTCGAATCACTCGGGCCCTTACCGGTTTTGACCTTCGCGATGATGCTCTCGAAGAACCGCGCTCACGAATACGTCTTGGGCAGAAAGGCTGACACAAGTGACTGATAGTTTCGGGATCCCTCTCGTTACGGAAGATCTAATCGACTGTTTCGGTCAACCAACCCACCGGCTCGTGCTTGAAATTGACGGAACAGTCACGATTACGTTCTTGTCCTCGGGGGTAAAGGCTCGTGTCGATCCTGCGACGCGCGCCGTGCTGACGCCAGGTGTGACAGTGCCCTCTCAACTGCTGGACCATGCGGTGTCGATGAGGCTGGGTTAGCCACCAGCTCAGGTGAACAAACGTTGGCCACTCCGAGCTCTCGCCGATGCGAAGTCGGTGGAGCCTGGAGCGGTGTTGACCAGATCGATAACGTTCGTATCTGGGCGACACTAAGCAACTCTTGGCAGTTGCCGACCGTAACCTCCGTGCAGACCGACAGGAGAAATCAACATGAGCAATGACTCGATCGACGAGCGCTTGGTGATCGGCGGCGGCTTCGCGTCGCCGTACAGCATGAAGATGAGAGCGGTGTTGAGGTACCGCCACATTCCACATCGATGGGTATTGCGCAACTCCCGGTGGGATGACCTCCCGACACCTCCCGTTCCGGTGATCCCAGTGCTTGCATGGCCTGACGGCGCAGGTGGTTATCGCGACGTCATGGTCGATTCTTCTCCTCAGATCACTCGACTCGAAGACGAACACCAGGGTCGCAGCGTGGTGCCCACCGACCCAGCACTCGCATTCATCGACTTCTTACTCGAGGACTTTGCCGATGAATGGGTCACCAAAGCGATGTATCACTACCGATGGACCTACGACCCTGACATTGAGAAAGCAGGGCAGCTGCTGCCCCTCGATCAGAACCTTCAACTCTCAGACGTCGACCACGTTTCGGCTCACGACTTCATCATTCAGCGCCAGATCAGTCGACGAGCATTAGTTGGATCGACAGATCTCAACACGCCGATTCTCGAAACCTCGTATCGAAATGTGCTCAACATCATGCAGGCGCACCTCGCGAAGCGCGACTTCTTTTTCGGTGACCGTCCGGGTCGCACCGACTTCGCCTTGTACGGACAGCTCAAGCCGATGCTGTGGTGGGATCCGACACCAGCAGCACTTGCCGTTGAACACGCGCCCCGCGCCGTGAACTGGACTGAACGCATCGACGACCTTTCGTGGCTGCCAGTCGTTGACGACGATGGTTGGTCGACACTGGACGATCTTGAGGAAACTGTGGGACGCCTTTTGACCGAGGCAGGTCAGACCTATGTTCCGTTCATGATGGCAAACGATGAGGCACTGAGGTCGGGGGCCGATGAAGTTGTCTGTGAGATTCGCGGCGACGATTACCGTCAAGGGCCTTTCAAATATCAGGGCAAGTGCCTCTCATGGATTCGAGAGTCATATTCCGCCCTCAGTGCGGACGACCGAGGTCGCGTCGATTCGGTGCTAAACGGGACCGGCTGCGAATCGCTCGTTGCTCAATCGAAATAGGTCACTGAAAAGAGAACTCAACCACAGCATTCGGTCGTTTGACGATGATTGCGAGGCTGGGTTAATGGGTTCATTCTGATGGTGAGGGCCACCACATTGCAGCTTGACGCCGAGCGCCTCGCCCCTTGCGGCGATGGAGCCATAGCGCAAGGCGACGAAGAGGTGATCTGGCGAGGCGAAGCCAGAAACGGTTCCTAGCAGATGTGTAATCCCTCGTGAACGGGCACACCCGCACGCAAATCGAGCAGTCATTATTGATTTTGGTCCAGTACGAGAAACACCTTTCGCCGTCAATCGACCATTTTGTTACGCCTTGCAAGTTTGACCGATTGTGGCGCTCTGCAGAGGGGGCTCCATCTGGTATCGCCTTTGAAGGGCAGCCGGTCACACATGCCGAGCAGATCTCGCACATCTCTTTCACCCCGAATGAGATCGGCCGGTCATGAGCGAGGGGAGCGTCGGTGAAGATTTTCCCAAACCGCACGCTCGTGCCGAATTCGGGCGTGATGACAAGGCCATGCTTTCCGTATTCCCCTAAGCCGGCCTGAATCGCGTAGGGAACTGCGAGCGCAGTGTCATTCATTGATGGCACGGCCTGGTAGCCAAGGTTTCGCAAATACTGTGCGATCGTGAGCAGCACAACAGCGTCCTGGCTGTAACCCATTCCAGTTGCGGCCCCCGACAGCGCCGAGGGAGAAGTTTCGATCAGGGTGGCATCCATCGCCTGGCCGATGACAATCACATGGTCGAGTCCATCGGGCAGATCGTTCGGTTTAGCACCGCTCGCCTCGACCGAGAACCGTTCGGTGTAGGTCCAACGGTGGTCGTAAGCGGCGACTCCGAC
>CALCBR010000041.1:0-3231 GCA_937897105.1 uncultured Acidimicrobiaceae bacterium
CGATGTTTCCCGGGTCGTTCGCGCTCTCAATGGCCTACAGCGAAGCCTTGATGATCACCTTCAGCGCTCTTGCCTTACTCTTGCTCGTCGACGAACGTTGGTTGCTTGCGGGTCTCGCAGGAGCGATCGCCACGATGACGCGGCCGAACGCTCTCGCGATCGGACTCGCCTGCCTTGCCGCCGCCTGGGTTCACCGTCAACGCATTCGCGCCGTCATCGGAGCTGGTTGTTCAGCGCTGTGTACCGGTGCCGGATTCGTCGTCTCGCAACTCGTCATCGCCGGAACCGCACAGGAAGCAGGTGCGTGGTTTCGAGTGCAGCGCGAAGCTTGGTCGGAAGGCTTCTCATTCGGCGTCGACACCGTTCGACTCATCGGAGAATGGATAGCGACACCGCTGGGTTCGCCAACCCGAGCGCTCACCGTTGGCTCCACTGTTTTCATTGTCGTTGGTCTTTGGGCACTCGCACGCTCACGCCTTCACCCAATTGTTGCGTCGTTCTCGATCGGCATCATCAGCCTCACGTTGCTGGCGTCGACCACGACTCCTCGACCAAGGTTTACCCTCACCGCGGTCGGACTTTTCATCGCAATTTCCGTCAATTGGATTACTACGCGCTCGCTGTCACCTGAACGACGAAGGTCGCTCGAACTTGCAGCGTCGGGTATCTCAGGGGCACTGCTCGTCACCGTTACAGCCATCTACGGCCTGCTCGGCGCCATACCGTGATCGAACGACTTCGCCTCACGCACTTGGGCAGAGCCAGTTGGATGTTTCTTCTCTGGCCATTCATCGTCGTTCTTCTCTCCGATCGGGGGCGGCTTAACGCTGACACCAAATATGACCTCACGGTCGCTCCCCGCCGACTCATTGATGCTTCGTTATCAACATGGGATGAGGTGAGCCACGGAGGCTGGGTTCTCCAACAGCACGCTGGCTACCTGTGGCCAACGGGACCATTCTTCTCGGTTACTGACGCCCTCCCCGATTGGGTGCAACAACGCCTTTGGCTTGCCCTCATCATTGTGGCCGGCGGCATCGGTGCACGATGGGCAGCACGCACCGTCGGCATCGCTCCTGCAATAGCGACGCTTGCAGGGCTGATCTACCAGTGCTCGCCTTACCTTGTGCCGTACCTCGCTCGCACGTCTGCGATGTTGCTGCCTTGGGCGATCGTCGGCTGGTTATTCGGTGCGTCGGTCCGCGCAACCCATTTCAATGCTCCGCGATGGGTAGCTGTCATGGCGCTCCTCATCGCCACCGCAGGCGGAGTCAACACCACAGCGATAGCGATGGTGAGCTGGTTGCCGATCGCCGTGTTTTTTGTCGCCTATCGCAACAACACCATCTCGGGCCAACGATTCACCGGGCTCTCTTTGGCCACCACAGCAGCTGCGTTGTTGACGAGCTCCTGGTGGGTTGCGTCAGCGGTCATTGGTGCCCGATATGGCCCTGACCTATTGGGGTTCTCGGAGACGGTGAGAGACGTCTCGTCGACCTCGACCGGTCTCGAGGTGTTTCGGGGCGCGGGCTACTGGTTGAGTTACGTCGTCGAGCCCGACGGCTCACCGACCTCGGCGGCGGGGCAACTACTCACCGAGCAGCCGTTTGTCATTTCGGCAACGCTCGGCATTGCATTTCTCGGGCTCATTGGCGCAATCACACTTCATTCACCCCACCGCCGCCTCTTCGCAACCCTGATGGTGATCTCGGTTGTGTTTGCCATTGGCATTCATCCATATGACAGCCCTTCACCGTTTGGCCAGATCATGCTCGACTGGCTTCCCGAGGGAGCGCTTTCTGCATTCAGGTCGTCTACTCGCGCCCTTCCGATTTGGACGCTCGTGATCGCACTCGGATGTGCTCAACTGCTCTCTCGTGTGCGGGCGTCATCGGTCGTTATCGCCCCAACGGTTGCGCTCACCGCCGTTGCCGCTCCGTGGTTCATGCTCGGCTACGAAGTTGACCCGGTATTGGAACGGCCGAGCACTCCCCCGGCGACGTGGGAAACGCTGCTCGACGAACTCGATGATGTTGACCGACTGCTCGTTCTTCCGGGCACGGAGTTCTCCACCTTCGAATGGGGACATACACAGGATCCTCCGTGGACCTCGCACACTTCGGTCATCACGCGCGAACTCCTGCCGCTTGGTTCGCCCGACAGAATGGATCTTCTGCTCGCTCTCGATGACTCACTGCAAGACGGTGTCATCGACGTTGACGCTATTGCTGATACCGCCACGCTCATCGGGGCCGATGCCGTATGGGTGGCAACCGATGTCAACCTCGCTCGCTATCGAACACAACCACTACCGGTGAACGACGTCATAGGCGCCAACGGCCTGCAACTCGTATCTGCGGTCGAAGGTGTTGGCGGCCTCTTCATGGTGGCGCCCGGTGCTGACAACGGTGCTGCGGAAAGCGTTGCGCTGTGGGGTGGCGGGCGTGGAGCAGTTGATGCGTTAGCAGCAGGAGTTATCTCGTCTCACGACGTAGTGTGGCGCCCCGAAACTGCTCCCGACGGGGTGAAAACTGTTATCACCGACGGCGACCGCGACGCTGTACGGCAGTGGCGAACCTCGCAGGCAACTCGCGGAGCGACAAGCGAACCTTCCGATGCTGGCCGAGACGGTGTGAATGCTCTCACCGAGCCCGACCCCACCCAAACCGTCGTGCGATGGGGAACATCTGGACAATGGACAATCACTGCGTCGACCTATGGAAGTGGTCTCGAACTTGAACCGGAACGCCGGGCTGCAATGGCAGTTGATGGCAACCCAACTACGGCGTGGACGGTGGAAGATCCGACGAGCAGGCCCAGCCTCTCAATATCTGGCCCGCTCACCACATTGGTCCCGGTCGCCACTGCCCTGAACGGAGGTATCACCGAACTCGAAGTGAAGTACCTCACCCGTGGCGAGGACGGTGTTCGCATGGTGGCCGCCCATCCCGACGGCTCGTTCCCTGAGGTCGAACTCCCAGCTGATACCTATGCAGTGGAGGTCACGATTTCTCAGGTCGACCCTGGTACGCGAGACGCCGGGCTGTCAGAGATCCTTCCTGAGCCAGTTGACGAGATTGTTGTCGTGCCTCCCCTACCTGACTCAGCGACCGATGTTGTGCTGACAAGGTGGAGAGTCAACCGACCCGACCTGGGCCGAACCGACCCTGAGAATGTCCTGCGCCGAGCCGTCCAGACCCCTGTGACGCGAGAAATGATGCTCAGTGTTGA
>CALCBR010000042.1:0-35449 GCA_937897105.1 uncultured Acidimicrobiaceae bacterium
GGGTCAGCTTCGTGCACAAACCCTGAGATGCTTTCGTTGGGAACGAACATTAGCACGTAGTCGAGGGCGTCTTCAGTGGTCTGATCGATGTAGTCGCGCTTTGCTAAGGCGTCAACATGGCTACGAACTGCTTTGACGAAGTCTGCTTTCGTGGTCGCTCGGGTGGCGTCGTCATCGGCATCGAGGTGGGCGACATAACGATCGAGAGGAAATTTGACGTCCATAAATAAGACACGGTCGGGTGGCATGGTGAAGGTGAAATCGGGTCTGCCGCCGGCTGCGGTGGTGTCTTGTTTCGAGTAGTTCACTCCTTCGACGAGTCCGGCTGCACGAATCATGTCTTCAGCAAGTCGCTCACCCCATTGGCCCCGCTTTTGAGAGCTTGAGAGCACCTCGTTGAGATTTGCGGTTCGTTGTGCGAGCAATGTGACCGCTTCGCTGACCGATGAGAATTGGCCGGCATTGTGTTGGCGTAGTTGATCGAGTTCGTGGTTGAGTTCGGCAAGTCGTTTGCTGACGTCATCATGGACACCTTTTAGCGTGGTGCTGATGACCTCGGCTCGCTTGCCGAGCGCCTCGCCACTTTGTTGGGTGACCATTTGTGTCACGGTTCGGATTGTTTCTTCTCGATGGGCTTCGGCTCGTTGATTGAGTTCCGCGATCGCGCCGTTGAGTGCTTGTTCGTTGACCAGTTTGATTTGGCTGGTCAATTCTTCGGTCGAGGGGAACGCAGTCGGAGGAGCCGTTGGTTCAGGGGCAGGTTTACGGGAGGTTGCAATTACCCCTGCGAGGGTGACGAGCACCGCCACCAGCAAGACAACGATAAGAATTTCCATGTTCTGAACCTAAACGGCGGGTGTGACGTTCACGGTGATTACTGAGATGAGATCGAAGCTTTTAGGGGCAGCCAAGTCCGTGGAGAGTTGCACACTGTTGGCAGAGCACGGCCACACCTTCAGGTGTGCTCCATCGTTGGGCGAGATGGGAGCCGCAACTCATGCACGAGGCAATGTCGCTGTCGCTCTCTGACCGCTGCTCGGCAAACAACGCGTTCCCATCGACGATTCGCTCCTCCATGACTGCGAAGGTACCAGGGCGCATGAGTTGGAGGTCGCCTCTGAAAGACTCAACCCCGATGACACACACATCACCTTCGGTACGGCGATATCAGCCTGATTGGCCAGTTGATGTGCTGGGGATTCTCACGATTGCGGTGTACGGATCGTGGTACTACGGGTTTGGTGTGCTCATCGATGACATCGGTGCGGGCCTCGGGGCAGGCTCGGCACCACTTGGTTTGGCCTTCGGCTTAGCTCAGGTGTTGCTCGGCGCTCTCTCTCTTGCAACCGGGCGGCTCCTCGATCGATTCGGCCCGCAACTCCTCCTCGGTGTCATCGGACCAATCGGAGCAATCTTGGTGGGCTTCAGCGGACGCTCAGCAGCGGTATGGCAATTCGTTGTTCTTTTCGGTGTCGGAGGCGGTGTGTCGGCGGCCGCCGGCTTTTACGGAATGACCCAAGCGATGTTGGTCAGGATGGATCCTGCTGCGTCAACGCAGCGAATTATTCGCCTCACCATTTGGGGAGCATTTGCGTCTCCGATTGCCATTCCGGCAACCGAATATCTTCGTGGCACGTTTGGTTGGCGGGTCGCCATTGAAGTTCCTGCCGGTGTTGCCTGTTGTGTGTTCTTACTCGCTGCCCGCGTTGTGCGGCGGGTTCCACGACACGGTGAGTTTGAGCGGTCGTCAACATGGAGGATTGCGGTCACAACCGCAGCCCGATCGGGGACAGTTCGCTGGCACGCAATTGGGGTGTTCTGTGCATATATGTCGATGTCGACGTTGTTGGTGTTTCAGCTTTCAATTATGAGATGGGCGGGGCTTTCCGCTGCTGCCGCTGCCGGTTTTGGTGGAGCGAGGGGTCTACTCCAACTCCTCGGCCGGTTGCCATTACAACGGGCGCTCCGACGTTACGGGCATTGGTTTCTTCTTGCGGGGGCACGATTGTGTGTCGCAGTTGCGTGTGGACTCGTGCTCATCAGCGGGAATGCGGTCATTGCGTCGCTGTACGTCGTGATCGCGGGCATCGGCATCGGTGCCATCAGCGCGCTCGATGGGATCGTCGCCCGAACAGTGATTCCGACCGGCGACTTTGGGGCGATCAGCGGGGTCGTCACGTTCCTCGGTGCAATCGGTGGGGGAGTGGCACCGGTGCTTGCTGGACGTCTCACCGATGTAAGCGGTGCACCGACGATGGCATCGGTGGTCGCCGCATCTGCTGCAGTGGTTGCAGTTGCTTCGCTGTATCGGACGAAATGGCATTTCACTCGGGCGAGTGAGAGCGCCGTTTAGTTCGTGCGAACTAGGTGGTGAGAACCGCCTGGGTCTGGGTGGTTCGAGAGACAACTTTCCCGTCTGGGTTGACGACATCGGTGGTGACGGTGATCGTCCGACGTCCAGCCATCACAAGGGTTGACACAATCGAATACACCGCTTGTGGAGCGGGGCGAAGAAAATTCGTTGACGATGAGATTGTCGAGGTTCCAGCTCCTTCTGGCAGGTGTTGAACCGAGAGGAACGCCCCAACCGAATCCGCGAGCGACATGAGGTATCCACCATGCAGATTGCTATTCACTGTGCAGAATTGCTCGTTCCATGCGACTCGCCCGGTAACGCGCTCTGGGGTCAATGCGTCGATGACGACCCCGCAGAGGTCGGTAAACGGCATGGATGTTCTGATCCATTCGGTGTTTGCTGGATCGCCGGGAACGAGTGGTGTTTCAGTGCTCACGCGCCGAGCGTAGGCCGTGGGGCGACGTAGGTCGTGAGTGGGCGGCCACCAGTCTCGTTGGAGAGTGCGAGCAACCGAGTCTCAGGGTGAGCGGTCGGCTCGTTAGGTATGTCGGGAGGTCATCCCGCCATCGACGGGCAGGATGACGCCGTTCATGTAACTCGATGCAGGAAGCACCAAGTTCAACATGCCGTGGGCGATCTCTTCAGGTTGTCCGTAGCGACGAACGGGAACACGACGTTTTGCGAAGATCTCTTTGTGTTCGTCGGCAATGTTCGCCGTCATTCCGGTCACGATAGGTCCCGGGCAGACTGCGTTTGCGGTGATGCCGTGACGACCGAGTTCAACCGCAAGTGATCGCACGAGACCGATAACCGCGTGCTTTGAGGCGTTGTATGCAGGAATTCCGCCAGTTGCTCCAAGACCTTCGGTCGACGCAGTGCATACGATCCTGCCGCCATCACTTTTCATGAGGTAGGGGAGTGCCGCTCGGGTGAGCCGTGCATATGAGGTGATATTGACGGCGAGAGTGGAATCCCATGCGTCGTCGAATACGTCGGCGGTTGTTGTCATGTCAGCGTTAAACACGACCCCGGCGTTGTTGATGAGAATGTCGATGCCCCCGAATGCTTCGGCAACAGCATCTGGAAGGGCATCGAGTGCGGCGTTATCGGTGACGTCGACCGTCCAGCCCTTCACTCGGTCTGCTCCGTGCACGTCTGAGATCTCTCCAACCACTTGGGCGACGCCTTCACCGTTGCGGTCGACGACAGCAACGAGGGCACCTTCATCGGCGAAGAGGTGGGCGGTGGCGCGCCCGATACCTGATCCGGCGCCGCTAACGATGGCGACACGACCGGCGATCGAACGGTTTCCTGAGGTCAAGCGAGTTGTGCTCATGCACCGAAGGTAATGACAGGAGATTGATAACTCAGCACCGGAACTCGCGCTCAGAAGAGATGACAGGAGTGTTCGCAGATACCCTCGCGGTATGGGAAATCCGTGGTTTGAGTCGGTCGCAGTTGCTCAGCGGCGTGCCGAGCGTATTCTTCCGCGCCACGTGTATGACGCGCTGATCGCCGGTAGCGAGGCAGGACTCACGCTCGACGACAACCGCGCCGCCTACCGTGAACTCGGATTTCAACCAGTGATTGCCGATCGACCGTCAGAGCGTCATCTTGCAACGTCGGTGCTTGGTCTTGACCTGTCGATGCCGGTGATGATTTCCCCAACCGGTGTGCAGGCGGTGCATCCAGATGGTGAGCTCGCAGTGGCCCGGGCAGCAGCAGCTCGTGGTACCGCTGTTGGACTTTCATCGTTTGGCTCAAAGCCAATGGAAGACATCGCCGCAGAAAATGAGAATTTTCTCTTCCAGATGTACTGGATCAACGGCCGTGACTGGGTGAGCGCACAGATGGATAGGGCCCGTTCAGCTGGAGCGAAAGCGGTCATTTTGACGCTCGACTGGTCGTACAGCCACAGCCGTGACTGGGGGAGCCCTGAACTTCCTGATGGCATTGATCTCAAGACGATGGTGAAGTACGCGCCGTCGGTACTTGCCCGCCCACGGTGGCTTGGCCGATTCTTGAAAGCGGGACACCTTCCCGACCTGACCGCTCCAAATATGAGCATTGATGGCTCACCCCCTCCAACATTTTTTGGTGCCTACGGCCAATGGATGGGTTCGCCACAGCCCACGTGGGACGACCTTGCGTGGTTTGTCAATGAGTGGGGCGGCCCTTGTGTGGTGAAAGGTGTGATGCGTGTTGACGATGCTCGTCGTGCGCGTGATGCCGGCTTCACCGGACTGTCGGTTTCCAATCACGGAGGCAACAACCTCGATGGAACGCCATCGCCACTTCGAGCATTGCCGGCGATCGCTGAGGCGGTTGGCTCAGAGATTGACGTGCTTCTCGACGGAGGTGTCCGTCGAGGCAGTGACGTCGTCAAGGCGGTCGCTCTGGGCGCCCGGGCGGTCATGATAGGTCGCGCGTACCTGTGGGGGCTTGCTGCGAACGGACAGGCGGGTGTCGAGAACGTGCTCGATGTCTTGCGGATGGGAATTGACTCGGCTCTTCTGGGAATGGGCGTCGAATCAGTGCATGATCTTCAACGGGAACACCTTGTGATTCCCGATGGTTTTGAGCGCCGTTTGGGCGCCCACTGAACGCAGTTACGAGTTGCGATTACACCCACGTTGCCCAGGTGTTGAGCGGAAGTCGTTCGGCGACGAGGTCGTTGACGGGAGCTTCGGTATTTCGGTATCCGATTGCCATTCCGCAGAACAACATTTCTTCTTCTGGTGCGCCGACGAATTCCATGACTGCGCCATGGCGGCTTGACCAGTATTCCTGAGCACACGTATCGAGACCGGCCTCTACTGCCAGCAGCATGAACGTTTGAAGGAACATTCCGAGGTCTGACCACTGAGGCTCGTTGAAGCGACGGTCAATGGTGATGAAAAACGCAGCGGGAGCATCGAAGAAGCGGGCATTGCGAGCAAATTGTTGGAGGCGGCCTGCTTTGTCTTCGCGGGGAATATCGAGGAGGCCGTACATCTGCTCGCCGAGTTCAAACCGGGCGGTTCGGTGGGGCTCCCAAAGGTTTGCCGGATACACGTCGTATTCGGACGGTTCAGTATCAGGTTGGGTGCTGAGGAAGTCGAGAAAATCGGTCATCCGTGAACCGTTGAGCACGTAGATACGCCACGGTTGGACATTGCCGCCTGACGGCGCGCGGGCGGCGCGTTCGAGAAGGTCACGAATGAGTTCATCGTCGACTGGGTCGGTGAGGAAGTCTCGGATTGATCGGCGAACTGCAACGGCGTCGGATACGTTCATGGAACCAGTGTTGCAGTCGGCGGTTGGTGATTTCGCGTCAGAGATGCTGCGCCGATGATCGACGTTTACGCACCACTTCGATGATCACGTTGATGGCAAGTGCGGTGAGAAACGCAATGAGAAAGGCCGCTGTGTGGTTGTCTTGGAGTGCTTTTCCGAAAATCGCTCCGAGGACCGCTGCATAGGTGGCCCAGATGCTGACGGCGAGCGCTACCCACTTCACGAACCACCGCTGCGGCTGTTGGGTCAGTCCGCATGAAATGGTGAGCGCCGTTCGGCCGCCGGGAATGAATCGTGCGGTGACAAGAAGAAGACCGCCGCGCTCGCGAACTTGTTTTTCTGCCCAGTCAAGTCGCCGTTGCGTCGTGGGTCTACGGCTTGCCCGCCGAGAGATTGGTCCATGAAACGAGCGACCGATGAGATACGCGAGGTTGTCACCGATGAAGGCGCCGATCGCTCCCGCCACGATGACTAAAAGGAGGTTTTGATCTCCGGCGCCGGCGGCAACCCCACCGATAATCACCGTGGTTTCGCTGGGTACGATCGGCACTACCGAGTCGAGCAGAGCGATCACAAAAATGACGGCGAGAAACCATCGTGCGCTCGATGTATCAACCAGCCAGTTGGTGAGTCGTGCAACGATGCCGTCTCCAGATGCGGCGAGAATGACACTGTGCACGGAACTGATCGTATCTGGTGACCCAATCTGTGAAGAAAGTCACATTCGCACGTGACTTGCGACAGATTCACCAGTAGTGTCCCAACTATGCGTGTATTCGTTGATGAAGAAAAATGTCAGGGCCATAACCGTTGTTTTGCCATCGCCCCCGAGTTGTTCGATGTCGATGACTACGGCACCGCATTCGCGTTGAACGATGGCGTTGTACCTGCGGAGCTTGAGGACAAAGCTCGACTTGCCGCAGCGAATTGCCCCGAATTCGCAATCACGATCGAAGACTGAACATCTCGGAGTATCTCATGACTGGAATGTAC
This sequence comes from uncultured Acidimicrobiaceae bacterium, assembly GCA_937897105.1. GTDB lineage: Bacteria > Actinomycetota > Acidimicrobiia > Acidimicrobiales > Ilumatobacteraceae > Casp-actino5. Next base: position 6,626 of record CALCBR010000042.1, read on the forward strand.
GAAAAAGTTCTCGACTGGGTGAATGACTTTGATCATGCTGACCCCGAATACAACGAACGAGCGCACGAGATCTGGGAGGAGTTCCAGGGCTCTGAATGCCCGGTAGCGCACAGCGAACGCTACGACGGGCTGTGGGCACCGTTCACCTACGAGATGGTCCACGAGATCGCCTATGACACCGAGCACTTCACTTCGCAGGGCGTGGTTGTCAACACGGGCCGCCCTCTGATCGAGGCTCCCGTTGGGCCTGCGCCGCCCATCACGAGTGACCCGCCTTTCCACAACATTGCCCGCCGTCTTCTTCTGCCTCCGTTTGCGCCAAAGGTGATTGCAGAGTGGGAGCCTGAGGTTCGACGACTCTGCAACGAGCTCCTCGATCGCATGGGTGATATCACCGAAGGTGAGTCAATCGTCGATGGCGCCGTGCAATATGCGCAGACCATCCCGGTCAACGTGATCGCCCGGATGCTCGGCTTCCCGCCAGAAGACGAAGCGCTCTTTAGAGACTTTGTGCACAATGTGCTTGAGCGCATTAACGAACCAGCGGAAGATCGCGAAGCGTTCATGCAGCCCTTGGCCGATTACCTCGACGCGCAAATTGAGGATCACCGGGCGAACCCTCGAGATGACCTCACGAACTACCTCCTCAACGTTGAGATCGCAGGAAACAAACTTTCTGATGAACATGTCCGTGGGTCGATCCTCCTGCTCCTTGTCGCCGGAATCGACACGACGTGGTCAGCGATTGGGTCATCGCTCTGGCACCTCGGAACCCACCCAGATGACTTGCAGCGTCTCGTCGATGAGCCAGACGTCATGATGTTTGCTCTTGAAGAGTTCCTTCGTGCGTACGCTCCAGTGACCATGGCGCGTCTCGTTAAAGACGACTACGACTTCCATGGGTGCCCGATGAAGGCCAACGATTGGGTGCTGCTTCCGTTCCCTGCTGCGAACCGCGACCCCAAGCAGTTCGAGCACGCAACTCAGTTCGTGATCGACCGTCAAGAGAATCGCCATGGCGCGTTTGGTCTTGGCATCCACCGCTGCTTGGGCTCGAACCTTGCGCGATTGGAACTCAAGGTGGCGGTTGAAGAGTTTGTGCGACGGTTCCCATCGTTCACGGTCGACGGCGACACCCGTTGGAGTGTCGGTCAGATTCGAGGACCGCGCGAACTGCCGTTACGAGTGTTGAAGACCAGTTGACGATCGACGTAGCGCGTGTCGCTGCGTTTCGTAGATCGTTCCAGAGCCTGAGGCAACCCACGCAACGAGGCAGCCGATCGCCATCGGGGCAATGGCTGCAGTGCCGAATAACTCGAGGCCCATCACGGTGCATGCAAGCGGCGTATTCGCAGCTGCGCCAAAGGTAGCGACCATGCCGATTGCGGCTGCGACGCCGAACGGCAGACCCACGAGCTCTCCAACTGATGCCCCGAGTGTGGCGCCAATGACGAACAGTGGGGTGACCTCGCCGCCGAGGAACCCTGTGCCAATAGTGATTGCGGTAAAGACGATTTTGAGTGCGAAGACGGTGAGGGCGATTGAGGTGCCTGACAGAGCGGTGTCGAGGAGTGGGAGCGACAAGCCGAGATAGTCGCGTCCGAACAGGGCCGACAGACTGAGCACCGCTGCGCCGCCAATGACAGGACGCAGCACCGTCGACGGGAGATATCGGCGGCCGAGGTTTCTCATGGTCGATGTTGCCGAGATAAACATTCGAGAGGCAATTCCACACGACACGCCAACAATGATCAGGGCGCCCAGCGTTGACGCCGACAGCGAGAGATCGATCGAACGTCGAACGATGTGGTCGTGACCCAGCCATCCGACCATTGCGTCTCCGACAAATGACGCGGACACTGCGGGCACAAGCGCTCGGAGCCGCAGACGTCCGACGGTTGGTATTTCGAGTGCAAAGACAACCCCTGCGAACGGAACGCCGAATATAGAACCGAAGCCTCCAGCCAGGGCAGCGGTGAGCAGGAGGGAGCGGTCACGGTGCTGAAGTTTGACGAGGCGGCCGAACGCGTCGCTGAGGCTCCCTGACATTTGAAGAGCGGTTCCTTCTCGACCAGCCGATCCGCCAAACAGATGTGTCCACCATGTTCCGAGCAGAACGAGCGGCGCCATGCGCCGGGGAACCCAGCGAGTTGGACTGTGGATCTCTTGTAGGAGGAGTGAATTTCCCGACGTGGAGCGCCCGGCGAGCCATTTGTTTGAGAGCCCGATGACAAGACCTGCGATGGGCAGAAGGTAGATCATCCATTGTTCATCGGTTCGGAATGCGGTCACTCGATCGAGACCCTCAAGGAACACATACGAAGCACACCCTGCGAATAGTCCTGAGAACCCTCCGAGAACGATCCAGCGGACGGTGTGCACGAGATACAGCAGTGTGCGCTGTACCGGTGATGTAGGGGCGCGCTCAGAGATTTTTGATGACATTCTCACCAGATACTTACCGCATTCTGGTGTACTCATGGGATGACCGATGAGAGATTACGGGTGCTGCTGGCCGAGGATGACCGGGCGGTTCGAGAGTCTCTCGCCCGAGCGATGACGCTCGAGGGCTATGAAGTGAGTGCGGTGAACGATGGTGCTGCAGCGCTTCAACACTTGCGAGAAGACTCTGTCGATACCCCTCCCGACATCATCATTCTTGACGTGTCAATGCCGGCGGTTGATGGGTTGACGGTATGTCGTGTGCTTCGGTCTGAGGGAGTTCGTATCCCAATTCTCATGTTGACGGCACGAACAGAACCAAGTGATCGAATTGCCGGGCTTGACGCAGGAGCAGACGACTACGTACTGAAGCCATTTGATTTAGGTGAACTTTTCGCGCGCCTTCGAGCGCTGGTGCGCCGCTTAGTGGTCGACGCCGACGAGCACTCAGAAGTTGAGCCACTCGTGCTCGACGACTTGGTGATCGACCCTGCCGGGCGTCGGGTTCGGCGTGGTAGCCGCGAACTTGAATTATCAAAAACCGAATTCGACCTGCTCGAACTGCTGATTCGGAACGCCGGCATAGTGCTCGACCATTCAACGATTTACGAGAGGATTTGGAAGTATGACTTTGGTCCAGACTCCAAGAACCTCGCTGTGTATATCGGCTACCTTCGTCGCAAAACCGAAGAGGGGGGCGGGTCGCGGTTGATCCATACCGTTCGTGGCGTGGGTTACTCGGCTCGGGTTGAACGATGAGCCTTCGACTCCGAATTGCTCTGTTGATGGCGACGCTTGCTGCGGTCGCGACCATTGCCGTTGGCGCTATCTCGTACCAGACAACGTCTTCGCGGCTGTTGAGAGCGGTCGACGATTCGTTGGTAGATGCCACTGCGGTGGCGACCGCACGACGGTTCGATGAACGTTTATTCGACTCCGGTCCTTTCGATGGAGTGGTCGTCCAGGCGATTCTCAAAGATGGTTCGGTTCTTCGCTCAAACTTTCCGAAGCAGATGAAGCCAAATCGGGAAGATCTCAAGTTGATTGGCCGCGCCGGGGTGACGAATTTTCGGTCAACACAGCTTGGTCGGGCCGAGTATCGAATTCGTTCCATCGGTTTTGAAGACGGCATCATCCAAATCGGGCGACCTCTCGTTGAGATGAATGCCGTCTTGGAAAGTTTGAGGTTGCGAACACTGCTGTTGGTCACCGGTGTCACCCTTGCCGCCGGTGCGTTAGGAGCCGTCGTTGCTGGGCGGGTTACGCGACCGCTTCGCGTGCTCACCGATGCCGCTTCAGAAATTGAGTCGACTGGACGTCTTGAGCTTGCAGATGGTGATCGACTTGAGGGCCGTGATGAAGTCGGCCGGCTTTCAACTGCATTCCATCGCATGATCGGTGCCCTCGCTCGATCTCGAGCCGACCAGCGCCGTCTTGTGGAGGACGCAGGTCACGAATTGCGAACTCCGGTGACCTCGATTCGAACGGGGCTCGATACGTTAAGCCGATACCCGGACTTGCCGGCTGATGAGCGCGCAGAGATCGTTGAATCGATGCGTGCCGAGGCGAGCGAATTGACGTCTCTTGTGAATGAGGTTGTGCAGGTTGCGAGCGGTGAGGTTGATGACTCCGCGCCCGAGCAGGTTCGAATCGGTGACGTTGTTACCGCCGCAGCCGAGCGATCTCAGCGTCGTTCCGGGCGACAGGTGCTCGTGCAGTCAGATGATTCCGAGGTCATTATTCGTCGGGGACAGCTCGAGCGAGCAGTTTCTAACCTTTTGGAGAACGCAGTGAAATTTGACCAGACCGATGGCCCGATTGAGGTCACGGTTGTGGACGGCCGAATTTCGGTGCTCGATCGGGGCCCGGGTATTCCGATCGCTGATCAACCATTGGTGTTTGAGCGTTTTCATCGATCAGCGACTGCTCGCACACTCCCTGGGTCAGGTCTTGGCCTTTCAATGGTGGCGTCGACCGCACGTCAGCACGGTGGCGAGGTGTTTGTTGCAGATCGCGATGGGGGAGGAGCGGTCGTCGGCCTTACATTGCCTGTGGTTCGGTCGTGGGACCCTCCCTCGGTGTAGTGGAGAGAGTTCTCACGTTCTCCTTACCTAGATCACGCACACTTCTTGAAGACCTTCTCGATGATGGTGTCCAACGGAAGCAGGATCCCCCAACTTCCAAAGGAAAGAAAGAAGTTATCCATGAAGAAGAAAGCACTGTTTGCAGCAATGTCAGCGGGATTGCTCGCAGGAACTGGAGCGGGTTTCGTTCTCGGTGTGCCAGGGCTCACGAGCGCAGCGGGTGACGTCGAGACCGACTCGATCGACGAGCGCTCGTCAGACGATGCCGAAGACGGGGTTGACGGTCGCCACGGCCGTGGAAAAGGTAAGGGCGGCAAGATGGGGTCTCCAGAGACGCTTGCAACGGCACTCGGTGTCGACACCGAGACACTTCGTTCAGAGTTCGCAGCCGGAAAGTCGATTGCCGACATCGCGGCCGAGCAAGGAATCGCAATCGACACGGTTGTCGCTGCTCTCGTTGCCGATCTGGAGGAGCATCTCAACGAGCACGTCGCGGATGGTTCTCTTACCGAAGATGAAGCCGCTGAGAAATTGGCTTCGGCTGAAGATCGAATTTCAGAAAAAGTGAATGAGGTGCCTCCGACTCGTGATCGCAACTCAGGTCCCCGCCGAGGCGGGCAATTGCCAGCGGCGGTGCTCGAGATGCTCGGCATTGATGGCCCAGCGTTGCGCGAAGCATTGTCAGAAGGGAAGTCAGTCGCCGACATTGCTGAGGAGAATGGCGTCGAGATCGGTGACATCGTCGGCGCTCTCGTCGACGAGCGGGCGGCTCACCTTGCCGAGCATGTGGCAGATGGTTCGCTGACCGAAGATGAAGCCGCAGAAAAGCTAGAGGCGATGGAGGCAAAGATCACCGAGCGGTTGAGCACTGTGCCTGAGGCTGGGGAACGTCTCCGTGGTCCGAAGCACGATGGCGAATTCCATCGTGGGCATCACGACCACGCAGATGATGATGCGGTCGCTGAGGCCTGAGATATCACCGCTTGGAGGGCGTTACGCCTGTCGGTGAGCTGACCTTCCACCCCCCGGGAGGTCAGTTCGTCAAAAGTTGTGGGTGCATCCGCAATGCGGGTGCACCCACCTTTTGCGTTTTCCTGACGCCTCAGTAGGGCTTCGATGATGAGGTGCAGGGCGCGCAACACCCGACCCGTACACTGACGTCAGATGTCTGACCCCTCGCTGTTTTCGACAAGCCCATTTCTCGATGGTCTCAACCCTGCGCAGTACGACGCTGTTATTCACCCGAGTGGGCCGTTGCTGGTGGTTGCCGGGGCTGGCTCGGGCAAAACACGTGTGTTAACCCATCGGATCGCTCATCTCATTCACACCGGGGTGCACCCCTCACAGATTCTTGCGATCACGTTCACCAATAAGGCAGCACGTGAAATGCGCGATCGGGTCGCTGATCTTGTGGGCCCGGTGGTGAAGAGCATGTGGGTGAGCACATTTCACTCCGCCTGTGTGCGAATTCTTCGTGTGCATGCCGAACGCGTTGGGTTGCCGCGAACGTTCTCGATTTACGACCAAAGTGACGCAGTTCGCCTCACGGGGTATGTGGTGCGCGATATGGGGCTCGACCCGAAGCGGTTTAACTCGAGGGCGGTGCACGGCCACATTTCGTTGTTCAAGAACGAACTTGTCGACCCCGCAACCGCGATTGCGTCAGCTGATGACATTTTCGCTCGCCGTCATGCCGAGATCTATGCCGAGTATCAAACTCGCCTCGAACGTGCTGGAGCCGCCGACTTTGATGATTTGCTCACCCTGACAGTGCGATTGCTAAACGAGTGCCCTGATGTTCTCGACGAATATCGAGGGCGGTTCCGCCACCTTCTCGTCGACGAGTACCAAGACACCAACATGGCGCAAAACGAGATCGTTCTGGCTTTGGGTGGAGCGACTGACCCGACCGGGGCACATAACGTCTGCGTGGTTGGTGACAGCGACCAGAGCGTCTATCGCTTTCGCGGGGCCGATCTTCGCAACATCATCCAATTCGAAGATGCGTTCGCCGACGTGACCACCATCGTGCTCGATCAGAACTATCGCTCAACGCAGACCATTCTCGATGCGGCCAACGCAGTGATCGTGAATAATCCGGGACGCCAGCCGAAACACCTGTGGACCGACGGAAACCCCGGCGACCGCATCGTTCGGTACTACGCAAGTGATGAGGGCGATGAAGCGACGTTTGTCGCATCGTCTGCCCTTCAACTCACCCGCGAGACCGGCGCCATGTTCAGTGATACGGCGGTGCTCTACCGAACAAATGCTCAGAGTCGTGTGATCGAAGAATCGTTCATGCGGCTCGGGGTGCCTTATCAGGTGGTCGGTGGCACCAAGTTCTACGACCGGCGCGAGGTGCGTGACGCGCTCGCGTATTTAAGGGTTGTGGCCAACCCTGCCGATGAGGTGAGTGTGAAGCGGGTGCTCAATGTGCCCAAGCGCGGTGTCGGCGACACGAGTGTTGCGAAAATCGACGAGTTCGCATCACTCGAAGGTATTTCGTTTATCGAAGCAGCGCGACGTGCGAGCGAAGCGGGAGTGAGTGGCCGAGCGGCGCGAGGTGTTGAAAGTTTTTGTGAGGTCATCGACGGTGCCATTGAATTGCTTCGAAGTGAGGGTGATGACGGCCTTACCGCAGGAGAACTTCTTCAGCACGTGCTTGAGTCGTCGGGTTACCTCACCGAACTTGAAGAAGAAGACACTGTTGAGGCTCACGGTCGCATTGAGAACCTTGGCGAACTGGTCGGCTCAGCTCGAGAGTTCACGCGCCTCGAAGAATTCCTCGAGCAGGTTGCTCTCGTAGCCGATACCGACGATCTCGCTGATGACGACAGAGTCGTCCTCATGACACTGCATTCAGCGAAAGGTCTTGAATTTCCAAACGTGTTTCTTGTCGGGGTTGAAGAAGGTGTGTTTCCTCATCATCGGGCGCTCTCCGACCCAGATGAGATGGAAGAAGAACGCCGGCTTGCCTATGTCGGCATTACGAGAGCGATGCAGCGCCTGTTCTTGTCGCACTCGTGGAGCAGGATGTTGTTCGGTTCGACGCAGTACAACCCACCGTCGCGGTTCTTCGACGAAATCCCAGAATCGTTGCTCGACATTCAAGGCGACCGTCGCCCCTCGGCTGCGCAGAGTTCGTATCGCTCGTCGTCATCATGGGACTCCCCACCGCTGTACCGGCGACGAAGTATCAACCGAGACGAAAGTGATGAACATCGTGACCGCATCGTTGAACGGGCGATGAGCACACGAACCGGTCCGATCCAGTCAGGCGCTCACGAGATCGGATTCCGTATCGGCGACGATGTGAGCCATCCTGCGTTTGGTGAGGGGGTCATCATTGAAATCACCGGTCAAGGTGACCGCGCCGAAGCGACGGTCAACTTCGCAGGTGTCGGAACAAAACATCTTGCGCTTGCCTTTGCGCCGCTCACCCGTCGATCTGGTTGAATAGGGCGTGATGAAGGCCTCACTACTCGTCGAAAGTCTCACCGGCAACACTTGGCGCGCAGCAGAGTTGATCGGTTCACATCTCCAGCAGGAAGGCTGGGAGATCACCGGTCTTTCTCGTGTTCGGCGTCCCGATCTCGCGAGTGTGCAAGCGGCAGACATCGTTCTCATCGGAACATGGACTCATGGCTTGTTCTTCGTCGGTCAGTCGCCGTGGGCTGCGGGCGATATTGCCAACATGCCGGTGATGCGAGGCAAGAAAGCCGCCTGCTTTCTCACCTATGCCCTTGAAGCTGGGAAGAGCCTTGACCGACTTTCCACCGCTGTCGGACAGACCGGTGCTGAGGTTGTTGGCGGGTTACAAATCAAGCGGAATCATCTTGAACACCACTCGGAGGTCTTCGCTGATCGCCTGATTGGCGCGATGTCACAGCACTAGTTGTTGCTGACACCTCGGAGATCAATTTCAAGTAACGCTCGGTCAACGACGACGGGCCGCACCCCTTCAGGAGGGATGGCGAGGTCGTCAACGGTGACCGTTCTTCCGTCGCAATCGGTGAACATGTCGGTGCCGATCTGTTGGGTGACGATGCAGTCTGAGTCTCGGTCGGCAGGGTAGGCCCAGCGAACCCGCCACCCATTAAGGGGGTCGGTTCCCTGATGATCGATGACGATTGAACGATCAGATACCGCGGTTCCGAGTTCGGCGAACAGTAGAGGACCGTCGTTCGCGACAAGTTCTGAGAGATACTCGACGTTGCCGACGGGCCACGTGTCAGGAGCGAGACGGTTCGATGTCGACACCTCTCCTGAAGAAATGTACGCAGCCATTGCCCAAGTAAACAGACCGATCAGGGTGAGCACGATGAGGCCTCCGACAACGGGTATCACTGCCCGAGCAAGCGGAGATCTGAACTGCGGAAGTTGCACCTCTCTAGTCTGCCTTGTCCGTGAGTTAGTGAGTCGGGTCGTTAGGAAAGTAGGGTTCGAATCTTGTGAAGCGTCCTTACCGAGTTGTCGTGGCGAAACCTGGCCTTGATGGCCACGATCGTGGAGCGAAGACGATCACTCGCGCTCTGCGCGACCACGGGTTCGAGGTCATCTACACCGGGCTGCATCAAACTCCAGAGCAGATTGCCGAAACGGTGCTTCAAGAGGATGCCGACGCCATTGGGCTGTCGTTGCTATCAGGGGCTCACCTCACTCTGTTTCCACGGGTGATGGAGGAACTGGAGAACCGTGATCTTGGCGACGCTCTTGTGTTTGGTGGCGGGGTGATTCCCGACGCCGACGCTCGTGAGCTTCGCAATCAGGGCGTAGCCGAAATCTTCCAACCAGGAGCATCGTTGAAAGCGATCAGTTCTTGGTTGGAGTCAACACTCGATCAACGAGAGGACTGAACAAGTGGATCTGTTCGAATACCAAGGCAAGCAGTACTTTGCTCGCTTTGACATTCCGGTAAGCCCGGGTGACAAAGCGGACACCGTCGAAGAGGCGTTAGCGGCTGCAGACGCCGCGGGATATCCCGTCGTCGTCAAAGCGCAGGTGCAGGTTGGTGGTCGTGGCAAGGCCGGTGGCATCAAACTCGCCGACAATGCCGACGAGGTTCGCACCCACGCCGGAAACATCCTTGGCATGGACATCAAGGGCCATGTTGTAAAGCGTCTCTGGGTCGAGCATGCCTCTGACATCGAAGACGAGTACTACGCAAGCTTTACCCTCGACCGGGCGGCGAAGAAGCACCTGTTGATGTTGTCGGCTCAAGGCGGTGTCGAAATCGAGGCTGTCGCTGAGAGCGACCCTGATGCCATCGTGAAGCTTCATATCGACCCTGTCGTTGGTCTCGATGCAGCCACCGCTCGTCAAGCAGCGGTTGACGCGAAGATCCCCGAGAAAGCACTCGACGGAACTGCTGACATCCTCGTCAAGTTGTATCGCTGTTTCTCAGAAGGTGACTGCGATCTCGCAGAGATCAATCCACTCATTCTCAAGCCCACCGGTGAGGTTCACGCGCTCGACGCCAAGGTTACACTCGACGCAAACGCATTGTTCCGTCACCCTGAATGGGCCGAGTATGCAGAGACCGAAGAGCTTGACGAGCGCGAACGTCTAGCGAAAACCCACGACCTGCAATACATCGGTCTTGACGGCACCGTCGGCATCATCGCAAACGGTGCCGGACTCGCAATGTCGACGCTCGATGTGGTGAATCAGGTCGGTGGATCGGCCGCCAACTTTTTGGATATCGGTGGTGGAGCCAATGCAGATGTCATGGCGGCAGCGCTTGAGGTCATCAATTTCGACCAAAACGTTTCATCGATCTTCATCAACATCTTCGGTGGAATCACCCGAGGTGAAGAGGTCGCGAAAGGCATCGTTGAGGCACTCGGCCGAGTCGATCTTCGTGCTCCCATCGTGATTCGTCTCGACGGCACCAATGCTGAAGAGGGCCGTCAGATTCTTGCCGACGCAGGAATTCCAGAATCAAAACTTCGTTCAGAACCAACCATGCTTGACGCCGCCCGCGCCGCCGTTGCGTTGGCAAAGAACTGAGAGGTCACACCATGTCGATTTTTGTTAACGAAAACACCAAAGTCATCGTTCAGGGCCTCACCGGCGGACAGGGTAAATATCACGGTCTTCGCAACCGTGACTATGGCACCAATGTCGTTGCGGGTGTGACGCCAGGTAAAGGCGGCCAAGACGTCGAAGGCATCCCGATCTTCGACAGCGTTGCTGATGCAGTTGCCGCTACCGGCGCTGATGCATCATTTGTCGCAGTCCCTCCGAAAGCAGCGCCAGCAGCAATTCTTGAAGCAGCGGCGGCTGGCGTGTCGTTCGTCGTGTGCATCACCGAAGGCATTCCTGCCCAAGATGAGGCCCGGGTGTTCAACACTTTGCTAGCCGACTATCCGAATACTCGACTGCTCGGCCCCAACTGTCCCGGGATTATCAGCCCCGGAAAGTGCAACATCGGCATCACCGCAGGCGAGATCGCATTGCCGCCCTCCGCAGAGGGCCCAAATGTTGGCATTGTGAGTCGCTCAGGAACACTGACCTATCAGGCGCTGTATGAGCTGAAGCAGAAAGGCATTGGCGTGTCGACCTGTGTCGGTATCGGTGGCGACCCCGTGCCAGGAACGAACTTCATCGATTGCCTGAGCGAGTTTCAGGCCGACCCAGATACGCACGCAATCATCATGATCGGTGAGATCGGTGGATCAGCTGAAGAGGAAGCAGCCGACTTCATCAAAGCAAACGTGACAAAGCCGATGAGCGCGTATATCGCTGGCGTCACGGCGCCTGCGGGCAAGAAGATGGGCCACGCCGGCGCGATCGTCTCCGGCGGCAAGGGAACTGCCCAAGGCAAGATGGATGCATTGGCTGAGGCCGGCGTCAAGATCGGGCTCAACCCGACTGAGGCTGGCGAGTTGATGGCAGAAATCGTTGCCAATTTGAGCTGAGTTCGCGTGCCCACTGCTCTTGTCTCTGTCTATGACAAGACCGGTGTAGTTGACCTTGCTCGTGAACTCCACGAGCTTGGGTGGTCATTACTGTCGTCGGGTGGAACTGCTGCTGTTATCGCTGATGCAGGGGTTCCTGTCACCGACGTCGCGGAGATCACAGGTGTTCCGGCAATCCTTGGGCATCGGGTCGTCACACTGCATCCGAAGGTTCACGGTGGCATCCTTGCTGACCGTTCAGATGCGACTCATCAGAGCGACCTTGCGGAATACGGCATCGATCCCATCGATGTGGTGATCGTCAATCTGTATCCGTTCTCAACGGCGCCGGGGGTTGAACTCATCGATATCGGTGGCCCGGCGATGGTGAGAGCTGCAGCAAAGAATTTCGCCGATGTTGGCGTGGTGGTGAATCCCGACGACTATCGGTTGGTCGTCGATGAGATACGTGAACACGGAGCGTTGCAGCAGTCGACACGAACACGCCTCGCGCGGGACGCATTTGCCCACACGGCGGCATATGACGCAGCGATTGTTCGCTGGTTTGATGAGGTCCACGATGAAGGTGGCGATGAGTTGCCGCCAACCCTTCACCTCGCTCTCGAGCGAGTTGAGACGTTGAGATACGGAGAGAATCCGCATCAGATCGGTGCCCGATATCGAGATCTCACGTCGGCATCGGCTGCGAGCGGTTGGTGGGCAACATCGGTCCAGCATGGTGGAAAGGCAATGAGTTATCTCAACGTCTATGACACTGAAGCGGCGTGGCGCCTCGTGCATCAGTTTGAGGAACCAACGGCGGTGGTGATTAAGCATGCCAACCCCTGCGGAGTGGCAAGCGCTCACACGATCGATGAGGCCTACCGCCGTGCGCACAATTGTGATCCGGTGAGTGCGTTTGGCGGAATCGTGGCGGTCAACCGACCGGTCACCCAGACAATGGCTGAATCGCTCGCTCCCGTCTTCACTGAGGTCGTGATTGCGCCTGGCTATGAAGAGGGCGCTCTTGAGGTGTTGACCGCAAAGGCGAACTTACGAGTGCTCAGCGCAGAGAGGCCGGTCGGTCGACATTTCGATCTTCGGTCGATAGACGGTGGCATGCTCGTACAAACCGCTGACGATGTGCCGGTGGACGTTGAGCAGTGGTCTGTCGTCACCGATGCGAAACCGACCGACGAACAGTGGGATGACATCAAGTTTGCGTGGCAAGTCTGTGCGGCCGTTTCGTCGAACGCCATCGTGTATGCGAAAGACCGGCAGGCATTTGGCATCGGTGCTGGACAGCAGAACCGTCTTGATTCATCTCGTATCGCAGCTGAACGCTCTGCCGGCCGGACCGAGGAAGGGGTATGCGCAAGCGATGCATTCTTTCCGTTTCGAGACGGTCTCGACGCGGCGGTTGCGGCCGGGATTCGTGCGGTGGTGCAACCGGGTGGAAGCGTGCGTGACGACGAAGTGATTGCCGCTGCGAACGAGGCGGGTATTGCAATGGTGTTCACCGGGCGCCGCCACTTCCGCCACTAGACGCCGAAGTTTCGTTTTCAGCGGCGATACTGGTGGCAATGTCGATAACCTCCGACCGCACGTCTGCAACTCCGCAGGCGAACTCCTTGTCGAAAGTGCCGTATTTGCCAGCGCTTGACGGCTTGCGTGCGCTCGCAGTTGTTGCGGTGATGGTGTATCACGCCAACAGCGAGTGGCTCCCGGGTGGATTCCTTGGCGTCGAGATCTTCTTTGTGTTGAGTGGCTATCTCATCACGTTGCTGTTGCTTGCGGAGCATGATCGAGATGGAGCGATCGATCTTCGATCGTTCTGGGCGCGACGAGCCCGACGACTGCTACCTGCGCTTTTCGCCGTGCTGTTGTCGGTGGCGGTCGTCGCAACTCTGCTCCGACCCGAAACTCTTGGGAAGGTACGTGGCGACATCATCGCCGGCTTCTTCTACGGCTCGAACTGGTTCCAACTATGGGTTGGCGCGGGCTACGCAGCAAGTGGCGATTTTGCTCCTCTGCGCCACCTGTGGAGCCTCGCGGTTGAAGAGCAGTTCTATCTGCTGTGGCCGCTCGTCATGATTGCGGTGACACGCAAACAGGTAGTGCGTGTTGGACGGGTAGTGCTCATTTTTGTGGGTAGCGCGTTAGCTGTCACGCTGCTCGTTGCGCTACTTCATCACAGTGGACCAATCGGTGAATGCTCGGCAACGCCGGACGCCTACTGGCAGATAGGGGGGCGATGCTTCTCGATCGCAGATGTGTTGTATCTCTCGACCCCGACAAGGGCGAGCGGTTTGTTGCTCGGAGCCGCCTTTGCAATGGTGTGGCGACCGAATGCCGTCATGCGAGGAAAACTGGGCAGGCGTCCGGCACGTCTTGACGCAGTCGCCATCATCGGTCTTGCGGCGTTGGCGATCTTGATCGTCAAGGTCAGCTACCTCAAGGCTGACCCAAGCGGAGCGGGAATTGTTGCTGACAGCGCATTGATGCGAGGCGGTTTCTTGTGGACTGCGCTCGCCACGTTGGCTGTGCTCGGGGCTCTTGTGCATCGACGTTCATACGTAGGACGCGTGCTGGCGATTCCGCCGCTGTTGTGGCTGGGTACCCGGTCATACGGTCTTTACCTCTACCACTGGCCGATCTATCAAATCATTCGGCGGGTGGCCGGTGTACCGCTGTCGGTGGTCGAATTTGTTGTGGCGATGGTGCTCACAGGTGTGATCGCAGAAGTGTCGTATCGCTATCTCGAGATGCCGATCCGGCGCGGCAGTTTCAAGGTTGAGACAGCCGCCCGTGCTCAAGCGTGGCCGATGCAGACGCGACGGATTATTGCTGTGTTGGGGCTTGTCGGAGCAGTAGTCGTCGGGTTCTCAGGGTTTAGAGTCGCCACCGCAGATCTTGAACTCAACCAGATCGAGGCATCGATTGCCGCAGGCGAAGAAGAGGTGACATCGGTCGAAGAACTTCTTGGTGAGGTCACCCCGACAAACACTCAGACCGATCCTGAACCTGCTCCCGTCGGCGCAGAAGAACCTGTTGTCACCACGACCACTCCTGCCGCTGTCGTCGCTCCACAGCGCGACCCAGTTCAATTCTTGGCGATCGGTGATTCGGTGATGCTTGGCGCAGCTGGAGTGCTTCGCGAGCGTGGGTACACCGTCAATGCCGAGAAGAGTCGACAGATGAAGGGGACGCTTGAGTTTTTGCAGCAACTGAAAGACGCAGGAACATTTGGCGATGTTCTCGTCGTTCACCTCGGCACCAACGGGCCGATTGCTCGAGATGATCTCGATACCTTCTTGGAGATTGTCAGCGAGGTGCCGCTGGTTGTCGTGCTGAACGTTCGAGGCGAACTCTCGTGGCGATCATCGAATAATGAACTTCTTGCTTCGATCGATGCAGAGGGCGACAACATTGTGGTCGTCGACTGGCTCGCAGAATCACAGAATTGCGCTCGTGCCTGTTTCAGTGATGATGGGATACACCTGTTGGGCAACGGCCAAGTGTTTTACGCAGACGTGATTCGAAATATAACTGGAACGTAGAGCTGCTGGCGTTGGAGGAGCCTGGCGGCCACCGTCCGTTTAGTTGAAACAACGTTGACGGGCGTACGCTGGAGTCATGACAACTCCAGTACGTGTGGCGGTCACCGGTGCCGCCGGCCAGATCGGTTACTCGCTTCTTTTCCGCATCGCTTCAGGTTCGATGTTGGGTCCTGACACCCCGGTTGCTCTGCAATTGCTGGAGATCACTCCGGCCCTCGGAGCCCTTGAGGGGGTCAAGATGGAGCTCGACGATTCGGCCTTCCCGCTGTTGAGTTCAATTACTTGCACCGATGATGCCGATGTTGCGTTCGGCGATGCCGATGTTGCGCTACTCGTGGGTGCCATGCCACGCAAGGCAGGCATGGAGCGCTCTGATCTCCTGTCGGCGAACGGCGGAATTTTCAAGCCTCAGGGTGAGGCGCTGTCACGTTCTGCGAAGCGCGACGTCAAGATCCTTGTCGTCGGCAACCCAGCGAACACCAATGCGTTGATCGCTCAGCAGAATGCACCCGACCTTGACCCTGGTCGTTTCACGGCAATGACCCGACTCGACCACAACCGAGCCGTAACGCAGATCGCTCAAAAACTTGATGCATCGGTGAACGATGTTCGCAACATGACGATTTGGGGTAATCACTCGACCACTCAGTACCCCGACCTTTTCCATTGCGAGGTCGATGGCAAGAACGCCTACGAGGCAGTGAATGACCACGAGTGGGTTGATTCGGTATTCATTCCGACGGTTGCGAAGCGCGGAGCTGCGATCATCGATGCCCGCGGAGCATCATCCGCTGCGTCGGCTGCAAACGCGGCTGTCGACCACATTCGCTCGTGGTCGCTGGGAACCGCCCCGGGTGACTGGGTATCGATGTCAATTCCATCAGATGGTTCATATGGCGTACCAGAGGGAATTATCTCCTCATTCCCATGCACGTGTGAGAACGGCGAGTACAAGATCGTTCAGGGTCTCGATATCGACGACTACAGCCGTGGGAAGATCGATGCGTCTGCCGGTGAACTCGTTGAGGAACGTGACGCCGTTCGCGAACTCGGCTTGATCTAGCAGGATGCTCGGTAAGCCGAGCGCGTATCACCTCTACGACACCGCAATGCGGCACGCAAGGTGCATCATGGCGTCAACTCCGCGCTTGAGTTCTTCGTCTGAGATGCGGACTGTTGATCCGTCATCGCCGAGTACGTCAGACACGGTCATCATCGCGAGCGCCTCGATGTGATGAGTGGCGGCAACGGTGTACATCATCGCCGCTTCCATTTCGACGCCGACATGCCCGGTCGACTTCCACTTCGCGAATGCGGTGGGGTCAGGGTCGTAGAACAGGCCACTCGTCACGATGGGTCCAACATGCACAGTGCTGCCTTCCGCCGAAGCGAGATCGACTGCGGCCCGAACGAGAGCAAATGTTGCTGTCGGGGAGAACCCGCTGACACCTGAATAGCGAATTGGGGTGGTGTCATCTGCGGTGGCACTCATTGCAATGACGGTGTCGCCCATCTTCATCCCATGGAGAAGACCACCGCAGGTGCCGACCCGAACGAAGCGACGGGCGCCGAGTTGCGCAAGTTCTTCGAACACGATGCCAGCCGATGGGCAGCCCATACCGGTCGTTTGCACACTGATCGGACGGCCTTCGAACGTGCCGGTGTATCCGAGCATTCCGCGCTCTGAATTGACGAGACGAAAACCTGGGTCAAAAAACGTCTCTGCGATATGCGTGGCTCGGTTGGGATCTCCGGGGCACAACACGTGTTCGGCGAAGTCGCCGGGCTCTGCTCGCAAGTGAATTGGCATGTGGAAAGACTAGGCGAGGTCTTACGCGCGGTAGCGAGTGCGTACCCGCACCGTGTTGAACACTGCATCGAGTGCGGCGAATACCTCTTGGGCACCCATCAGTGCCTCGCGATCACCGAAGAGCAGAATCTTCCCCGTCACAAACGCTTCTTGAGCATTGAGTTCGCCGGTCGCAACCGCAACTGCGGTCTCATAACTTTGCTGCATTTTGACATCTTCAGGGTCGGCGGGGCCTGCGCCAAAGGCGGCAGTACCGTCAGCGACCTGAAGGTGATAGGTCACATCGCCCTCTGGGGCATCTTCCACTACCTGAGTGACGCCGATTGAGTGGCGAGTTGCGAGATCAGCGAGCTCTGCACTCTCACGAACCTCGCGACTGAGTTCGCGTATCCAGGCGAGTGAGAGATAGTCGATCATCTCTTCGTTGTAATTGTCATCGGTGCTCACAGGAGTCCTATTCTGCCGCGTGTGGACATCGAACCGGTCGAAGAGAGCCCGCATGAAGGTTGTATCGATGAATGGTGGTTTGGTTGGTGGGTGCCCGGTGGCGCCGGAGGTATCTGCGGACATCGTTCTGACCCGGTGCAACGACTCCTCGGATATTGGTGGGCGTGGATCGCTCCGGGTGAGAAGTTGTTGCATATCGCCGACTGGGAAATTCCGATGCGGACGACAGACGGCCTCATGAAAGGTGAGCTGTTGTGGGCAGAACATGTCTGCGAATCACCGCACGAGCAGTGGACGGTGTCGAACGAGTCTCGAGCAACTGCGATCGATGACCCCACCGATCTCAAGGGGTTGGGGTATGGCATGCCGACGGCGATTGCGTCAGATCTCGAGTGGTACGCAGTACGCCCTTCAGTGTCGTTCGATGAAGAGCACGGGTACGAGCAGTCTGGGGTTGTGCACGGGGTCGTTGAGGTGGAGGGGCGGTCACCGTTTGGTCTCGATGAGGTTTCCGCGTGGAGATGCCATCGTTGGTGGACCAACGGGTCAGACATCCCGAAGATGGTGATGTCGCGCACATCAGACCGCGAGGCTGATGTCATCTTCCAGACACCTGAGGCCTCGCTGTGGACCTTCAGTCTTGACGAACACGGGTGGTCTCAGGTCATGTAGTCGGCGTCAGGCGAGTCGTCACCGCTCAATCCATATGCAGCGAGGGCGAGCACGCCGGTGGACGCCGTAGTCACACGACCTCATTTTCGAAAACGCTGTTGACTTGTCATGCGTCATGAGAAGATGCCACTAACTCATTGGTTTCCTCTGCCACGCTGGAGGGATGCCAGCCGGAGGCACCCGAGACATACTTGACGAATTTGACGAGGATCGTCGCCGACCGACGTATCCGACGGTCACGACCGAGGCTGGCATGGTCGTCGAAGACCGTTCGAGTGGATTTGTAGGCGACATTGTTCGGTGGTCGTTCGAGGGGGTCACGTTGCGTGATCGCCAACAACAATTGCGTCACTTCACGTGGAAACCTGGTGGGTTCCTAATCGATGGTACGCCAGTGACTCTGAAACGCCCTGAGGCGACTCCTGTACTTACTCAGAACGTCTCAGCAGCTGGAGGTTTCATCGACGGCAGGTCGAATGGAGCATCGAGAGCGAGGGTTGCACAGCCGCACCGAATCTGGGTGGAGGGAACCCACGATGCAGAGCTTCTTGAATATGTCTGGGGAGAGGAGTTGCGTGAACTTGGCATCGTTGTTGAACCGATGCATGGCGCAGACGACCTTGTGCTGAGAGTCCACCAATTTGCGCCAACCGCAGACCGTCGTCTCGGTGTGTTGCTCGATCATCTTATTGATGGGTCGAAGGAGCAACGCATTGCAGACTCGGTGGTGGAACAACACGTGTTGATTACTGGCCACCCGTTTGTTGATGTCTGGGCAGGAATACGTCCACGAACGATTGGCCTCGATGCGTGGCCCAATGTTCCGAAAGGCATTCCCTGGAAGCAAGGAGTATGCGACGCAATCGGAGTCGAACTCGATGGGTTTTGGCCGAAGTTGCGCAATTCGGTGTCGTCGTTCGCCGACCTTGAGTCGTCACTTGTCGGGGCAGTTGAGCAACTCATCGATTTCGTAGCCGCCGAGGCGTAGAACCCGGGTGTCGTTCCTTGGGTGGCTGAAAACGAAAGTGGCGGTGGGGCTGAACCCCACCGCCACTGACAGTGCTTAACGTCTGTACAGGATCAGACGAATGCGCTGGCGAACACCAAAGCGACAATGGTCATCACTTTGATGAGAATGTTCATCGCTGGGCCGGATGTGTCCTTGAACGGGTCACCAACGGTGTCTCCGACGACGGCAGCCTTGTGGGCCTCTGAGCCTTTGCCGCCGTGGTTGCCAGCTTCGATGTACTTCTTCGCGTTGTCCCATGCGCCACCTGCATTCGCCATGTAGATCGCAATGGCGAATCCGCTCACGAGAACACCGGCGAGCATTGCGCCGAGAGCGTTGACGGAGATGAACCCAGTGACGAGAGGGACGACGACCGCAAGTGCACCTGGAACGATCATTTCTTTCAGTGAAGCCTCGGTCGAGATGGCGACGCATCGTGCCGAGTCAGGAATAGCACCTTCCTTGCCTTCACGGAGACCAGGAATGTCGCGGAACTGTCGACGCACTTCCTCGATCATCTTGTTGGCTGCTCGACCGACGGCATCGATCGTGAGGGCAGCGAACAGGAACGGGAGTCCTGCACCGAGGAAGAGTCCAATGAATGCATCAACTTCGCCAATGTTGAGGTCGAGCGATCCACCTGCAGCGGCGATTGCGTACTCGAAGCTCTTGAAGAGTGCGAGTGCGGTAAGCGCTGCCGAACCAACAGCGAAACCCTTCGCAATTGCGGCGGTGGTGTTACCCAGGCTGTCGAGAGCGTCGGTCACTTTCCGAACTGATGGGTCGAGGTGAGCCATTTCGGCAATGCCACCGGCGTTGTCTGAAATTGGGCCGTAAGCATCGACCGAGACCACGACGCCTGTCGTTGCGAGCATGCCGATTGCTGCCACGGCGATTCCGTAAATTCCGCCCGGAATTTGAGCGTCACCGAATGACATATCGCCACCCCACCATGCGACGAGCACGCCAACGAGGATGAGAATGACCGATGCGGCAACTGACACCATGCCAGTGGAAACACCTGAGAGCACAGTTGTTGCGGGGCCCGTTTCTGACTGGTTTGCAATTTTCTTGACCGGTGAAAATGCGTCAGAGGTGTAGTACTCGGCGGTCTTGCCGAGCGCCCAACCGACGATGAGTCCGCCGATCACCGACACTGCGATGCCCCACGGCTTATCGACGTCGAAGATCATGTACGCCGCAATAACGGTGGCGATGATGGTGAGGCCCATTGCGATGTTGGTCCCGCGGTGAAGGGCTCGCGACAAGGCGTGGCTGTCGGTTGAGTCTCCGGACTTCACGAAGAATGAGCCAATAATCGAGGCGACCATTCCGAGGAACGCAATGGCAACCGGGAACATGAGGTACGACACGAAATCGGTCTGGTCGGTTTTGATGCCCGTTGCTGTCAGCCCGCCTGCACCGGCGAATGCAATCAACGAAATTGGGGCAATGATTGAACCGGCGTATGACTCGAAGAGGTCGGCGCCCATTCCTGCGACGTCTCCAACGTTGTCACCCACGTTGTCAGCGATTGTTGCCGGGTTGCGAGGATCATCCTCAGGAATACCTGCTTCAACCTTGCCGACAAGGTCAGCTCCGACGTCAGCAGCCTTGGTGTAGATGCCACCGCCGACACGGCTGAAGAGGGCGATGGAAGATCCGCCGAGGCCGAACGCCGTGACGATTTCGAATGCTTGATCAACCTCGAGCCAGACGACAAACAACAGGTAGGTGAACATCAGGCCGAGCAACGCAAGGCCTGCCACGGTGAATCCCATGACGGCTCCACCCCGGAAGGCCACCGGAAGCGCTTTGCCTGCTCCTGACTTTGCTGCCTCCGCAGTGCGGGCGTTCGCCATCGTTGCAACGGTCATACCGATGAATCCGGCTCCGGCGGACAGCAATGCACCGAGGATGTAGGAGACCGCAGCCAATGGTGCGATGACAATTGCGAGCACAATCGCCAGCGCAACGACAAAAATCGCGACCCAGGAGTACTCCTTATAGAGGAAGGCGCGTGCGCCCTTTTGGATTTCGGTCATCAAAAAGACCATGCGGTCATCACCGGGAGGTGCTGCCTCAACGGCTTTATAGAAGAACGCCGCTAATGCGAGTGCGGCGATTGCCGATGCCGCGGCGAGGTAGGGGATCATATCCACGGTAAAAGTGCCTCCTGTTGGGCCTTGATGGTCGCCACCTATTGGACGACCAAAATGTAACGAAGAGATGTTAGGCCGTTTCGACCCTTACGACAAAGATTCTTCGAATATGGCGTTTGGCTGGTCAGCCCTGCCGTAGGAGGTTGTTCGCTGCGCAAGACGACGACCAAGGGGTTCGACAAGATGCGAGAAGTCGTTCGCTGTCATTCCTTGGCCATGAGAGGCGCCAGCGGCTCGAGAAATGTTCTCATCCATCAGGGTTCCGCCAAGGTCATTACAACCCGCGTTCAAGAGTTGCCGGCTTGCGTGTTCGCCGAGTTTCACCCACGACAGTTGGATGTTGTCGATGAGGCCTCGGTACACAATGCGAGCAACCGCGTGAATCAGCAGGGTCTCTCTAAAGGTGGGTCCACGTCGCGCCTTATGTTGAAGGTAAATCGGTGATGCCATGTGAACGAAGGGCAGACCGACAAACTCGGTGAATCCGCCGGTGACCGCTTGGAGATCTCTCGTCACGATGAAATGTTTTGCCCATGACCGGGGATGTTCGATCGAGCCGAACATCATTGTCACGTTTGAGCCGAGACCGACCTCGTGTGCTGCGGCGTGGCAGTCAAGCCATTCGGCGGTTGTGATCTTGTCGGGGCACAACTCGGCCCGAACGGTGTCGTCGAGGATTTCTGCTGCGGTGCCGGGCAGCGAAGACAGGCCGGCTTCTTTCAGGCGGCCGAGATATGTCACGAGGTCTTCTCCGAGGCGTTTCGCTCCCTCGGTGATTTCAAGAGCGGTGAACCCGTGCACGTGAATCGAGGGGGCGGCGCTGCGGACGGCGTGGGTGACATCGATGTAGTAGTCGCCGTCGAAGTCGGGGTGAATTCCCCCTTGCAGCGTGACCTCGGTGGCTCCGAGTTCTTCGGCTTCGCGGGCTCGTTCGGCGATGTCATCGAGGGTGAGCAAGTAGGGGGTGCCGCGCAGGTTGAGTGACATTGGACCTTTTGAAAACCCGCAGAATCGGCATTTGAAGGTGCAGACGTTGGTGTAGTTGATATTGCGGTTATGCACCCACGTGACGGTGTCACCGACGGCCTCGTGCCGGAGTCGGTCGGCAACTTCAGCAATCGCGTTGACCTCTGGTCCGCGCGCTGAAAACAGCGTCACGATGTCGTCTTCGGTGAGTTGTTCCTCTGCTGCGACTGCGTCGAGCACGCGCTGTATCGGGGAGTCGGCAGCGGTTGACGAGCGACCCGGAATCAACGTGGTTGGTGGGTTTGTTGCGCCTGCGTACCACGTGGTGGAGCGATGCCCGATTAACACCACCTCGGCGCCGTCGTGCACGACGTCTGCGGCAGTGGTCTTTTCGGGCCATATCGCTCCCGGGTCATCGCGACCCAAGCCCTCTGCATCAGATCGGTCGAGAACGGCGAATCGCAAACCTTCGTCGATCCATTTCTCCGGATCGAGCACGTACTCGGGGTGAGCGGTGAGTCGAGGTGCAAGGGAATACCCGCGGTCTTCGGTGATCGACCGTAGGCGGTCGAGTTCTGGCCATGGGCGCTCTGGGTTCACGTGATCTGAGGTCACCGGTGAGACGCCACCCCAGTCATCGATTCCTGCATCGATGAGTTGACCGATGTCGTCGGAGAGGTTCGGCGGTGCCTGAAGGTGAATTTCTGCAGGCAAGAGAACTCGAGCTGCGGCAATGGTCCAGAGATATTCGTCGGTCGGACACGCCGGTTCGTTGCGCATACCTGTTCCGGGTTTCGGCAAGAAGTTTTGAACGATGACCTCTTGCACATGCCCGTGCCGTTCATGTGAGGCAACGATGGCATCGAGAGCGGCAAGTCGATCTGCTCGAGTTTCGCCGATGCCGACGAGGATGCCCGATGTGAACGGAATGGCAAGTTCTCCGGCGGCCTCAAGAGTTGCCAGTCGGCGTTCAGGAGTCTTGTCAGGAGCGCCACGATGGCAGGCGAGGTCGCCGCGCAATGTTTCGACCATCATTCCTTGGCTTGGCGAGACGCGGCGAAGCATGTTGAGTTCGTCTGCGGAGATCGCTCCAGCGTTGGCGTGGGGGAGAAGGCCCGTCTCATCGAGCACCAGTTGGGCCATGTCATGTAGGTAGTGAATTGTTGAGTCGTATCCACGCTCGGTCAACCACTCACGTGCGACGTCATAGCGATCCTCGGGTGCCTCGCCCAATGTGAAGAGTGCTTCATGGCAGCCATTGCGGGCGCCTTGTTTCGCGATTGCGAGGACGTCATCAGGAGAGAGGAACGGTTGCTCAAGCCGGGCAGGAGGTTGCGCGAACGTGCAGTAGCCGCACGAATCACGACACAGCATGGTGAGGGGGATGAAAACTTTCGGCGAGTACGTCAGGCGGGAGCCATACATCGAATCTCGCACTTCGGACGCTCGTTGCATGAGCGCGTCGAACTCGAGCGTCATGATGTCGGCCGCAGCAGCACTGAGGTCATTAGTCGACGCTCCGCCGCTGGTTACCGAGATGGCAACAGGTTTCATATCGCAACTGTAGCCAGACTGAGTTCGAAATCCGAACTCAGTAGTGTTGAGTCTGAAGTGCGGTGTACCTTCGGGGAGTAATGAACCAGCAAGGTCAATCAGGAGCAGCGATTGAAGAGACCCTTCGCGTCGTTGGCGATCGCTGGTCAATTTTGTTGGTTCGAGCCGGATTGAGGGGCATCCGTCGTTTTGATGATTTTTGTGATGACCTTGGAATTGCCCGTCCTGTGCTGACCGAGCGACTTCGGCGGTTGGTCAAATTCGGCATCTTCGAACGAGTGAAGTATCAAGACAAGCCGGTCCGCTATGAATATCGATTAACCGAAGCTGGTCTGGCGCTGTCACCGGCGCTTGTTGCTCTCGTGAGATGGAGTGAGGAATATTCACAAGAGGTATCAAGCGAGACAACACTCGTTCACGCCCCCTGCGGCACTGAACTTGAACAGGCGTTTTGGTGTCGTTCGTGCCAAACAACCTTCGGCCCACACGCGGTGAAGGGTGTCGGCGTAAACGGCGAATCGTAAGTTCTTGAAAACAGGTACCTGTCGATTGTGTTGAGAGAGGGTCCGGGGAACTAGCGTGAGAGCTATGTCGCAGACTTTCCAGCGCGGACCGGTAACCGGGACCGCCGTGAAGAAACGGTCCCGCCGTAAGCCATTCCTCGTTGACTACTACTCAACCGCAGTCGGCAAGAAGTATGTGATGGCGATCACCGGCATCATCGGTGTCGCATTCATCATCGGTCACATGGTTGGCAACCTCAAGGCGTATCTCGGCGTGATCGAACACAACGGTGAGCAGGTGTATGACATCGATGTCTACGGCGAATTCCTTCGTGAATTGCTCGTGCCGATTTTGCCGCATGGCTATGCCCTTTGGGGGTTGCGCCTCCTGTTGATCGGAGCGGTGGTCCTCCACCTTCATGCCGCATGGTCGCTCACCATGCTCAATCGAAACGCACGTCCGGTGAAGTATCAGGGTGCTCGTGACTACCAGATCGCAAACTTTGCGAGTCGCACGATGCGCTGGTCAGGTGTTCTCGTGCTCGTGTTCATTGCGTGGCATCTCGCCGACCTCACATGGGGATGGTTGAACCCAGGGTTTGAGTACGGAGCGATCTACCGCAACCTCGATGCAAGCCTTTCTCGTATTCCCGTCGCTGCGCTCTACATCGCAGCGAATATTGCACTAGGAATTCACTTGTTCCACGGTGTGTGGAGCCTGTTCCAGTCAATGGGATGGAATAACCCTCGGTTCAATCGCTGGCGCAAGGGGATTGCAACCGGAATTGCGGCCGCAGTGGTCGTCGGAAATGTGTCATTCCCGATCATGACTCTCGCTGGAGTCATCAGCTTCCAGCCGCTCTCATAGGAAACGTTGAGGAGACATTCAGACATGAGTTCAATTCTCGATTCGAAAACGCCGGAAGGGCCACTGGCCGATAAATGGCAGAACTTTAAAGCCAATGAAAAGTTGGTGAACCCGGCCAACAAGCGGAAGTTCAAGGTCATCGTCGTCGGCACCGGTCTCGCTGGTGCTTCGGCTGCGGCAACCCTCGCTGAGCTTGGCTACCAGGTCGACGCCTTTACGTTCCATGACTCGCCCCGCCGAGCCCACTCGATTGCAGCTCAGGGCGGTATCAACGCCGCCAAGAACTACCGCGGCGATGGCGACTCAGTTCATCGCTTGTTCTACGACACCATTAAGGGAGGCGACTTCCGTTCCCGGGAGTCAAACGTGCACCGTTTGGCTGAAGTGTCGGTCAACATCATCGACCAGATGGTTGCTCAGGGTGTTCCGTTCGCTCGTGAATACGGCGGCATGCTTGACAACCGTTCGTTCGGTGGGGCCCAGGTGAGCCGCACCTTCTATGCCCGTGGGCAGACCGGTCAGCAGTTGTTGCTCGGTGCCTACCAGCAGCTCGCTCGCCAAATCGGCCAGGGAGGTGTCCGTCTCTTCAACCGCAGTGAACTCGTTGACGTCGTGGTGATTGAGGGACGCGCCGCAGGCATCGTGGTCCGCGATCTCATGACGGGCGAACTATCGTCACACTCCGCTCACGCAGTTGTGCTCGCAACTGGCGGTTACGGAAACGCATTCTTCCTCTCGACCAACGCAATGGCGTGCAATGTGACGGCCGCATGGCGGGCCCACAAGCGTGGAGCGTTCTTCGCGAACCCGTGCTACACGCAGATTCACCCGACCTGCATCCCGCAGAGCGACGACTTCCAGTCAAAACTCACGCTCATGTCAGAGTCACTCCGCAACGACGGCCGTGTCTGGGTGCCAAAGGTTGCAGGCGATAACCGTGAACCGCACCTCATTCCTGAAGACGAGCGTGACTACTACCTCGAGCGTCTCTACCCGAGCTTTGGCAACCTTGCGCCTCGTGACATTTCGTCCCGTGCGGCAAAGCGGGCGGTTGACGCCGGTCAAGGTGTTGGTCCGAAGCAAAACGGTGTGTATCTCGACTTTGGTGAAGCGATCGGACGACTCGGGAGAGACACCGTCGCCGAGCGATACGGCAACTTGTTCGATATGTACGAGCGCATTACTGGTGAGAATCCATATGACGTTCCGATGCGTATTTACCCGGCATCGCACTACACCATGGGCGGGCTTTGGGTCGACTACGAACTGATGACGACCATTCCAGGTCTCTACGCTGCCGGTGAAGCGAACTTCTCCGACCACGGGGCCAACCGTCTCGGCGCTTCAGCGTTAATGCAGGGTCTCTCCGACGGCTACTTCGTGTTGCCGTACACGATCTCAAACTACCTTTCCGAGTGGCTTAACAAGTCGGTGCCCGACACCAGCCATCCAGAATTCGCCAAGGTGGAGAACGAGGCTCGTGATCGTTACAACCGCTTCGCATCGGTCGGCGGCACCCGTTCACCAGACTGGTTCCACCGTGAGCTCGGCAAGATCATTTGGGACTACTGCGGGATGGAACGCACCGAAGCCGGCCTTGAGAAGGCACTTGGTGAAATTCCGGCGCTGTACGAAGAGTTCAAGAAAGACCTCCGGGTCACCGGTGGTACCGACGGTCTCAACCAGACGCTTGAAAAAGCGGGCCGGGTCGAAGATTTCTTCGAACTGGGCATGTTGATGTGTCGTGACGCACTCGATCGCAAAGAATCATGCGGTGGTCACTTCAGGGCTGAGTATCAAACGGAGGAGGGCGAGGCCCTTCGCGATGATGACAACTTCGCCCACGTCGCAGCATGGGAGAACACCGGCGATCCAATGGCGCCGAACCGCCACGTTGAAGATCTCGTTTATGAGGAAGTCCACTTCCAGACACGGAGCTACAAGTGACCAATACTCTGAAGAATCTGACCCTCAAGGTGTGGCGCCAAGATGGGCCCAACACCAGCGGCTCGTTCGAAACGCACACGATTGAAGAGATCACCGATGAGGCTTCATTCCTCGAGATGATCGACATCTTGAACGAGCGTCTCATCGAAGATGGCAAAGAAGCGATCGTGTTCGACCATGACTGCCGTGAGGGCATTTGTGGAACATGTTCGTTGATGATTAACGGTCAGGCACATGGCCCAGAGCGTGGAACGGCAACATGCCAGTTGCATATGCGCAAGTTCTCGTCGGGTGACACCATCGTCATTGAACCGTGGCGGGCAAGTGCCTTTCCGATCATTCGCGACCTGATGGTTGATCGTTCATCGTTCGACCGCATCGTTGAAGCTGGTGGATACATCACTGCAGCGACTGGTGGTGCTCCTGATGCCAACCTCATTCCGGTACCGAAGCCCGTTTCGGATGCCGCAATGGATGCCGCTCAGTGCATCGGGTGCGGTGCGTGTGTTGCGGCGTGCCCGAACGGTGCTGCGAATCTCTTCACCGCAGCGAAGATCACCCATCTCAACTTGCTTCCTCAGGGTCAAGCCGAGCGGTACAGCCGTGCAGAAGACATGGTCGAAACGATGGATTCGTACTTTGGGTCATGCACCAACCACGGCGAGTGTGAGGCTGCATGTCCGAAAGAGATCTCAATCGACGTGATCGCGCTAATGAACGCTGACTACCGCAAAGCCAAAGTTCAGAACCGCAAGCAACTTTCTCGTACCTGAGCACTTAACGTTGCGTGACCAACGTGCGTGTTGCGCCTTAGGCGACGGTTGTTCGGATCGTTGCGCTTGAGGTAAGCCCGCCGGCGTTGAGCACGGCAGAAATGGTGATATCACCGGCCTGTGGCGCGATCGTGTTGATCGTTCCGATGTATGTGGCCGTATTGGCGTCAATGGTGCCGGTAAATCGTTGGGTCTGAGTTGAGTCGGTGTTGGTTATGGTGACGTCAACGATTGCATCATCAAGATCGTCTCTCCGATCGCTTGAGACGTGAACGGCAAGTGAGAGCCGACTGCCGGGAAGAGTTGTTTCGGGTAGGGGGTCGATGGTGACGATCACAGGCTGACACGCCGCTTTGAGGGCCTCAAAGGCTGGGCGGCGATTTCCGTGGAGATCGATCACACCCCACCCGCTGTCAGCCGTGTGGTCATTGAGCGCTCGAACGCAAAATCCGCCGGTCGGTCTGTATGCAATGCGCCTGAGATGGCTTACCCATGCTGTGATGACGTCACTTTGGTGCTGCTCTGTTGCGTCAATCCATGCTGCATCGTCAAGGAAAAGGTGCGGTGGGGTCGATTGCTCATACTGCCAGCGTTCGGTGCCGGTGAGTTCTGCAAATCGTCCCCAATCAGCATCCGGCCAATGGTGCTCTTGAAGCGTTGCCATTGTCTGTGGTGAGCGGGGAGCGGCGGGTGCTCCGAACTCGGAGACAAATCGAAAGAGCCGAGGAAAACGAGCCGACTCGCGTGGCAGTAGCGATATCGGTCCATCGGTCCAACCGATGTAGAGATGAGCGTCAGTGCCGTCGAGTAGGGGAAGGTGAGGTAACACGCCCGAATGGGGAACACATCGCCGTGTCGGGTCGACATCTTCGATTGCCCGTCTCACGAGAGGATCTAACACCGATCGATTCCAGGTCGGTGCCTGGTCGCGGACGGCACGCTGCACCCTGGCTGCGAGTTCACGAGCACGCCCTGCGAGACCGAGCGTCTGGCGTTGATCAACAGATCCATCGGCGGGCTTCGCAACAGGTTCATCATGTGCCCACCATGAGATCACGCTCGGGTGATGTCCGAGTAGGTCGACCATCTGTTGTGCTTGCCTGATCGCTGCCGGTCGAACCTGAC